>NZ_BAAAEH010000081.1:0-796 GCF_039522915.1 Sphingomonas oligophenolica | reverse complement strand
ATTGACCGGAAGCCGTCAGGCCAGCCTCCACGGTTGGCTGCGGTCCATCGCGAGGCGTTGGCGGCGATCATCGAGAGCGGCCCGATACCGGCGACGCACGGGGTGGTGCGCTGGCGCCTGATCGACCTGATGCAATGGTTGTGGGACGAGTTTGCGCTGTCGGTCTCGAAATCGACGCTGAGCCGCGAGGTACGGGCGATGGGGTATCGCAAGCTCTCCGCGCGGCCCCGCCACCATGCCCAGGATCCAGAGGCGATCGAGGGCTTTAAAAAGGGGGCTTTGCAGCCGAGCTGGCGAAGGTCCGAGCGACCCTCGCGCGCGACACACCGATAGAGATCTGGTTCCAGGACGAGGCCCGGATCGGTCAAAAGAACAAGATCACCAGGCGATGGGCCCAGCGTGGCACGCGGCCGTCGGCACCGCATGATCAGCGAACGAAATCGGCCTATATCTTTGGTGCGATCTGCCCGGATCAGGGCAAGGGCGCTGGCCTGATCCTGCCCTTCTGCAATACCGAGACGATGTCGCTTCATCTCGCGGAAATCACGCTTGCCGTCGCGCCCGGCGCTCATGCCGTGCTGCTGATGGATCAGGCCGGCTGGCACATGACCGACAAGCTCGATGTTCCCGACAATATCAGCATCATCCCGATACCGTCGCGCAGCCCCGAACTGAACCCCGTCGAAAATATCTGGCAGTTCATGCGCGACAACTGGCTGTCGAACCGCATCTTCACTTCCGAAAAGGATATCGTCGACCATTGTTGCGACGCCTGGAACAAGCTCGTCGATCAGCC
>NZ_BAAAEH010000080.1:0-770 GCF_039522915.1 Sphingomonas oligophenolica | reverse complement strand
GCTTATCTGTTGTTCCGTCAGATCTACTTGCCAGGGCTGCCCTTTGGTGAGTTGTCGGCCTTGAAGCTTTCCACGGTTCAGCCACTTATAAACTGTCTGCTCGGTGACGCCCAGTGCGGCGGCGGCGCCCTGGATGGAGTAACTGCCATCGGGCCAGCGAGGAGGGTTGTGCTCCACGCCGTTGATCTTGACCGTGGGGATATTCCAGCGCCGGCGCAGCAGGTGAAGCGTATTGTGGTCGAACATGCCGCCAAGACTGTTGCGCAGTCCCTCGGCATTGAGCGCAGCAGCGACCTGGGCGTCCATCATTCCTGCAGCATTGAGCTCGCGGATCCGCTGTTCAAGCACTTCCGCATGCGCAGCTGCGGCATAGGACTGAGTTTTGCGCGTGACCCAATGCTCGGTGGCGGCGCCGGATTGCCATATGATGCGGATCCACACCATGCCCTTTGCGCGCCGCTGATCGAGAACGACCTTATCAATGACGAGGCGAAGCAGCGCCTTTCGTTCGCTATTCCCGATCCTTTCCCACAGTTCCGGCAAGTCGATACCGAACGCCGCTATGCGTTCGCGGTCCTCAGAGCTCAGGCTGGTCGCCTGCTCCTTCTTCCAGCGCCGATAGTCCTGTTCAACCTTTTCGACGTCGCGCAGCTTGTTCTCCCATATCGCTTCGAGGGATCGGGCAACGAGCCGGTTTTCGGGTTCGACCGCGTCATATTGTCGCCGGGCACGCTCGCATTCATACTCAGCGCGCTCTCGCTTGAGCGCCC
>NZ_BAAAEH010000079.1:0-731 GCF_039522915.1 Sphingomonas oligophenolica | reverse complement strand
TAGGAGCGGATCACGTCGATGATCGTCTGGTCGGCGGTGATGTAGCCGCCCATCACCCCGAACGCCTTGCCGAGCGTACCCTCGATGATCGTCAGCCGGTCGGCGACGCCGTCGCGCTCGGAGATGCCGCCGCCGCGCGCGCCGTACATGCCCACCGCATGGACTTCGTCGAGATAGGTGAGCGCGCTGTACTTGTCGGCGAGATCGCAGATCGCAGCGATCGGGGCGATGTCGCCCTCCATCGAATAGACGCTCTCGAAGGCGATCAGCTTGGGCACATTCGGATCGACCGCGGCGAGCAGTTCTTCCAGATGCTCGAGATCATTGTGGCGGAAGACATGCTTCTCGCACCCCGAGTTGCGGATGCCCGCAATCATCGAGGCATGGTTCAGCTCGTCGGAAAAGATGATGCAGCCCGGCAGGATCTTGGCCAAGGTCGCCAGCGTCGCCTCGTTCGAGACATAGCCCGAGGTGAAGAGCAAAGCCCCTTGCTTGCCGTGGAGATCGGCAAGCTCGCCCTCCAGATCGACATGGTAATGCGTGTTGCCGCCGATGTTGCGCGTGCCGCCCGAGCCTGCGCCCACATCGTGCAGCGCCTCTTCCATCGCCGCGATCACGCTCGGATGCTGGCCCATCGCCAGATAGTCGTTCGAGCACCACACCGTGATCGGCTTGGGGCCGTTATGCCCGGCAAAGCAGCGCGCGTTCGGGAACGACCCCTTGTTGCGCAA
>NZ_BAAAEH010000078.1:0-2373 GCF_039522915.1 Sphingomonas oligophenolica | reverse complement strand
GACCTTCCCCCTGACTGCCTGGTCGGGGGACACTGGAGTGATCGACATGGCTTTATTGAGCGTTATCCGGCGCTGGCATTTTCGTGATGAGATGCCGATCCGGGAGATCGAGCGTCGCACGGGCTTGTCGCGCAACACGATCCGCAAGTACCTGCGTGGCGGGACGGTTGAGCCCGGGTTCAAGGTTCCCGATCGGCCGAGCAAGCTCGATCCATTTGCAGAGAAGCTGTCGAGTTGGCTGCGGACCGAGGTGGCCAAGTCGCGCAAGCAGCGACGCACGGCCAAGCAGATGCACGCCGACCTCGTGGTGCTCGGCTTCGACGGCTCGTATAACCGCGTGGCCGCCTTCGTCAGGGCGTGGAAGGCCGAGCGGCAGCGCGAGGCGCAGACCAGCGGGCGCGGTACGTTCGTGCCGCTGGTGTTCGCCGCGGGCGAGGCGTTCCAGTTCGACTGGAGCGAGGACTGGGCGATGCTGGGCGGCCGGCAGACCAAGCTGCAGGTGGCGCATACCAAGCTCTCTCACAGTCGTGCCTTCTCCGTCCGGGCCTATCCGCTCCAGACCCACGAGATGCTGTTCGACGCGCTGACCCAGGCGTTCCGCGTGCTGGGGGGCGTGCCGCGGCGGGGGATCTTCGACAACATGCGCACGGCGGTCGACCGGATCGGTACGGGCAAAGCCCGACAGGTCAACGCGCGGTTCGCGGCGATGGCGAGCCATTACTTGTTCGAGCCCGAGTTCTGCAATCCGGCCTCAGGGTGGGAGAAAGGGCAGGTGGAGAAGAACGTCCAGGATGCTCGGCGGCGGTTGTGGCAGCCGATGCCCAGCTTCCCCGATCTCGACGCGCTCAACGCCTGGCTTGAAGCACAGTGCATCGCGCAATGGGCGCAGATCGAGCACAGCGTGCTGCCCGGCACCGTCGCCGATGTCCACGCCACCGAGCTCGCAAGTCTGATGCCGCCGGGTCGGCCGTTCGACGGCTTCGTCGAGCACACCAAGCGGGTATCACCCACCTGCCTCGTGCACTTCGAGCGCACGCGCTACAGCGTGCCGGCATCGTTCGCCAACCGCCCGGTCAGCTTGCGGATTTACCCGACGCGGATCGTGATCGCCGCCGAGGGTCAGATCTTGTGCGAGCACAGCCGGATTATCAATCGATCCCATCACACCGGCGGGCGGACGGTCTATGACTGGCGGCATTATCTGGCGGTGATCCAGCGCAAGCCGGGAGCCTTGCGCAATGGTGCCCCGTTCGCCGAGATGCCCGTGGCCTTCAGGCAGTTGCAAAGTCAGATTCTGCGCCGCCCTGGCGGAGACAGGGAAATGGCCGAGATCCTCGCCCTCGTTCTCCAGCATGATGAGCAGGTCGTGCTATGCGCGGTCGAACTGGCTTTGGAAGCAGGCGTTGCCACCAAGACTCATGTTCTCAATGTCTTACATCGCCTGATCGACGGGAAGGCTCCTCCGGCTTCCCCGATCGATGCGCCCCAGGCGCTGCGCCTGGCGCAGGAGCCACTCGCCAATGTCGGGCGATATGATGCCCTTCGCGATGGAGGGCTGCGCCCATGTTGAGAACTGGGCGTCATGATCCCGCCAGCGCCGCCGTGGTGGTCATGCTCAAGGCGCTGAAGATGTATGGAATGGCCCAGGCCGTCGGCGATCTCATCGAGCAAGGCGCGCCCGCGTTCGACGCGGCCGTGCCGATCCTCTCCCAGCTCCTCAAAGCCGAGATGGCCGAGCGGGAAGTCCGGTCGATCGCCTACCAGATCAAGGCTGCCCGCTTCCCTGCCTATAAAGACCTGGCCGGGTTCGACTTTGCTGCCAGCGAGGTAAACGAAGCCATGGTCCGACAACTCCACCGCGGCGAGTTCATCGATGGCGCCGACAATGTCGTGCTGATCGGCGGACCCGGCACCGGCAAGAGCCATATCGCGACAGCGCTCGGTGTTCAGGCGGCCGAGCACCACCGCAAGAAGGTGCGGTTCTTCGCCACCGTGGATCTGGTCAATGCGCTCGAGCAAGAAAAGGCCGCGAACAAGGCCGGCCAGCTTGCCGATCGGTTGCTCCGCCTCGATCTCATCATCCTCGATGAGCTCGGATATCTGCCGTTCAGCCCCTCGGGCGGTGCACTGCTGTTCCACCTGTTGAGCAAACTCTACGAGCGCACCAGTGTCGTCATCACCACCAATCTCAGCTTCAGCGAATGGGCCGAGGTGTTCGGTGATGCCAAGATGACCACCGCGCTGCTCGACCGGCTCACGCATCATTGCCACATACTGGAGACCGGCAACGACAGCTTCCGGTTCAGGGCCAGCGCAGCGGCACCCAAACCACGAAAGGAAAAATCCACCACTTGACCCAACCCCGCACTGCGG
>NZ_BAAAEH010000077.1:0-890 GCF_039522915.1 Sphingomonas oligophenolica | reverse complement strand
ACGTCGTTGCCGCTCGCGACCACGATCAGATCCTCGACGCCGACCGTGGCGATGCGGATGCCGTCTGACCGGATCAGGCAGTTCACCGTCTCGATCGCAATCACCTCGCCGTGATGGGCATTGCCGTCGCTGTCGATGTCGCTGATCGCATGAAGCGCATCCCAGCTGCCAAGATCGCTCCAGCCCATGTCGACCGGCACCACTGCGACGCGATCGGCCTTCTCCATCACCGCCACGTCGATCGAATCCGCCGGCGCAAGCGCGAATGCCTCGGCCTCGGGAAACACCCGGCGACCCCTGGTTTCCGCCCGTGCCATCGCCTGCCGGCAGGCGACGAGCATCTCCGGCGCATGGACGGCGAGCGCGCCCAGATAGATATCGGCGCGGAACAGGAAGATGCCGCCGTTCCAGACATGATCGCCGGCTGCGAGCATGATCTCGGCCCGGTCGCGCGGCGGCTTCTCGACGAAGTTCGCGACACGGTGGACGCCGTTCGAAATCTCGGCGCCGACATGAATCCAGCCATAGCCGGTCTCGGGCGCGTGCGGATCAATGCCGAAAGTCACGAGCCAGCCCTCCGCAACCAGCGGGATCGCTGCATGGATCGCCGCGTGGAAAGCGGCAATATCAGTGATGACGTGATCCGACGGCATCACCAGCAACGGATCGGAACCGCCTCCGGCGGCAATCGCCGCGAGGGCGATCGCGGGAGCGGTGTTGCGGCCCATCGGCTCCAGGATCAGCGCCTGTGCCGACGCCTCGACCGCCGCGAGCTGCTCCTCGACCATATCGGCATGCCGCGCATTGGCGACGACGATCGGCGCCGCG
Organism: Sphingomonas oligophenolica; assembly: GCF_039522915.1. NCBI lineage: Bacteria > Pseudomonadati > Pseudomonadota > Alphaproteobacteria > Sphingomonadales > Sphingomonadaceae > Sphingomonas > Sphingomonas oligophenolica. Next base: position 62 of record NZ_BAAAEH010000077.1, on the reverse strand, counting down.
AAGCGCTCTCCGGTCGCGCGCCGCGCGGTCAATTGCAGCATGGTCTCCTCCGCCGTCAGCGC
>NZ_BAAAEH010000076.1:0-855 GCF_039522915.1 Sphingomonas oligophenolica | reverse complement strand
TGCTGCCTTCTGTCCGGCCTGTTGATGCAGCCTTGGCTGCTGGCCCGTATGGGAGTGCGCGGGATGGATCCAGATCTGTTACGCGTGCTTGCGAGCACATAGCGGGAAGCTGGTTTTTCCGGCCCCGTTTTACCGACTGTTGTGCCATACTCTCCTTCGATCGCTTGCCGTCCTCGACGGCCTCTGGCGGGTCGGGCGGCTAGGCCGCCTTTGCCACTGGAGCTCTGTAATCTTCTTGTTTGGTGAGCACCGCCCAGACGATGCGCGCCGTCTTGTTGGCCTGTGCCACCGTCACCAGCATGCGCGGCTTGCGTGCCAGCATGCCGGCCAGCCACGGCCGTTCGGGCGCGCCGGGCCGGCTCGCGTGGCGCACCACCGCGCTGCTGCCGATGATCAGCAGGCGCCTGATCGTGCGCTCGCCCATCTTCGATGTCTTGCCCAGCCGCTGCTTGCCGCCTGATGACTTCTGCAAGGGCGTCAGCCCCAGCCAGGCGGCGAAGTCCCGCCCGCGCCGGAAGCCTTCGAGCGGCGGCGCCAGCGCCGCAATCGCGGTCGCCGCGAGCGGTCCGATGCCGGGGATGGTCATCAGCCGCCTGGCCACCGCATCCTCGCGGGCCCGCCTTGCGATCTCCTTGTCCAGGTCCGCGATCCGGCGGTCGAGCTCATCCACCATGGCGAGCATGACCTCGAGCATCGCAACCGCCGCTTGCGGTAGCGAGGCGCCAGCCTCCTCCTCCAGCAGATCAGCCAGCGTCGCCACGTGGCTACGGCCTTGCGGTGCCACCCAGCCATACTCGGCCATGTGGCCGCGGAGTGCATTGATCGTCTGCGTGCGTTGGCGCACGAACAGGTCCC
>NZ_BAAAEH010000075.1:0-868 GCF_039522915.1 Sphingomonas oligophenolica | reverse complement strand
GACTCGAGGAATTTCGGACCCTGTCGATAGGGTAGCGTTGTCGGATGTTCGCCGGGTGGTTTCGGCGATGTCGGATCAGCTTGCGGGTCTTGAGGCGGCGGTGGCGACGCTGACAGCGCAGAACGCAGCGCTTCGGGCCGAGAACGGGGCGTTGAAAGAGGAGATCGCGCGGCTGAAGGGTTTGCCGCCGCGGCCGAAGTTCACGCTCAAGCCGTCTGGGATGGAGCAGGCGACATCAAAGCCTGCAGGCAAGAAGGGTCGCAAACGGGGACGTGGCGCGGTTCGCGACAAGCTGGTGGTGACCAGCGAGGTAAGGCTGAAGGCGCAGGTGCCACAGGGTTCGCGCTTCAAGGGCTATGAGGATGTGCTGGTCCAGGACTTGAGGATCAGCGTGGCGGTGGTGCGCTATCGCCGGGAGCGGTGGGAGACGCCGTCCGGCGAGCGGATCGTGGCGGCGTTGCCGCCCGGTATCCTTGGCGGCTTCGGGCCCGAGCTACGCCGCTTCATCGCGGCTGGCCATTACCAGGGACAGGTGACGAGCGACCGGCTGACGGCCTTGCTGTGCGGCATGGGGCTGCACATCTCGAAGCGGCAGGTCGTGCGCCTGCTGAGCAAGGGACTGGAAGCGTTGGTGGCCGAAGACGAGGCGGTGCTGCGTACCGGCCTGGAGACTGCGCGCTGGATCAGTGTCGACGATACCTCAGCGCGCCATGCCGGCAAGAACGGCTTCGTTACCCAGCTTGGCGACGATCGCTTCGCTGTGTTCCGCACCACGATGTCCAAATCCCGCCGAAGCTTCCTGTCGCTGCTGCGCGCCGGCCGGACCGACTATGTCGTCAACGACGCAGCGCTCGCCATGATGCGCCGC
>NZ_BAAAEH010000074.1:0-774 GCF_039522915.1 Sphingomonas oligophenolica | reverse complement strand
CGGTCTCGGCGATCGCCAGCCCAGGGCGGCCAGCCTGCTTGAATCGACGAGCTTGCGCATCGTTCCGTCAGGTTTCGAGGCATCGAACGCAAGGGTGCCCCGGAAGCCGACCAGATCGGCGATCATATGGGCCAGGCCACCAATGCTGATCTCTTCGCCTGAGCCGATATTGACGATCTCCTCGCCCGAATAATGCGTCGCGAGGAAGACCAGCGCATCGGCCAGGTCATCGACGTGGAGAAACTCGCGGAGCGGCGCGCCGCTGCCCCAGACGGTCAGGCTGGGGGCCTGCGCCAGCTGCGCTTCATGCGCCTTGCGGATCAATGCCGGCAGGACATGGCTCGATTGCAGGTCGAAATTGTCGAACGGCCCGTAGAGATTGGTCGGCTGTGCCGAGATGAAATCGCAACCATATTGGCGGCGATAGGCCCGGGCGAGCATGATCCCGGCGATCTTCGCGATCGCATACCATTGGTTGGTCGGCTCGAGCGGCCCGGTCAGCAGCGCATCCTCGCGGATCGGCTGCTCGGCATGCTTGGGATAGATGCAGGAGGATCCGAGGAACACGAGCTTGGCGGCGCCGATACGGCGCGCACCCTCGATCACATTGGCCTCGATCATCAGGTTGTCGTAGAGGAATTGCGCTGGCGCCGAGTCATTGGCGGCGATCCCGCCGACCTTGGCGGCCGCGAGGAAGATCAGGTCGGCGGGATTGGCTGCCATCCAGGCGAAGGTCGCTGCCTGGTCGCGCAGATCAATTCGCGTCGCGGGGGA
>NZ_BAAAEH010000073.1:0-584 GCF_039522915.1 Sphingomonas oligophenolica | reverse complement strand
AGGTCGCCACCGAAGGCGCGCTCTGGGGAGCATTGTGCGAGCAGGGCCTGCTCGAGGGCACTGTGATCGTCTCCGATGGCGCACGCCAGTTCGGGGTCGGCGATCATGCGCTGTGCTGGGTGCATGCCGAGCGGCTGGTCTACAAGCTGCAGCCGTCCAACCCGGCCGATCGCAGGGCGGTCGAGATCCAGCGCGCCCTGATCTGGTGGTTCTATGCCGATCTCAAGGCCTATAAGCGCAATCCCGACCCCAAACACGCCAGGATGATGCGCGCCCGCTTCGACCGGATCTTCACCCGCAAAACCGGCTACATCATGCTCGACCGGCAACTCGCCCATCTCCACCGCAACAAGGAGGCCCTGCTGCGCGTGCTCGACCGGCCCGAAATCCCGCTCCATACCAACGGATCGGAAAACGATATCCGAACCGTCGTCACCAAACGCAAAATCTCCGGCGGCACCGTAAGCGAACAAGGTAAAATCGCACGCGACACCATGCTCGGCCTCATGAAGACATGCGCCAAGCTCGGCGTCTCCTATTACCGCTTCCTCGGTGATCGCTTCGCCATCACAGGCGCCAACGCC
>NZ_BAAAEH010000072.1:0-1347 GCF_039522915.1 Sphingomonas oligophenolica | reverse complement strand
GTTGTGCTTCTGGCGCAGGCGGAGCAGCGGCTTGGGATAGCTGAGCGGCTTGCCGCCTGCATCGCCGATCCTCGCGACCAGGCCCGCGTCGTCCATGATCTCGGCGACATTTTGCGCGCTCGCATGCTGGCGATCGCGTGCGGCTATGAGGATGCCGATGACCTCGACACGCTGCGCCACGATCCTGGCTTCAAGCTGGCGCTGGGCAAGCTGCCGGGCGGTGCGACCGGCCTGGCGAGCCAGCCGACGATGAGCCGCTGGGAGAATGCGCCGACGACGCGCGAACTGGTGCGGATGATCGGCACGCTCGTTGATCTATACTGTGCGAGCTATCCCGCGCCGCCGGTTGCGGTGACGCTCGATATCGATGAGACGGTCGATATCGTCCACGGCGGCCAGCAACTCTCCTTCTGGAACGGCCATTATGGCGAGCGCTGCTTCCTGCCGATCCACGTCTACGACACCGCGACAGGCCGCCCGGTGGCGATGCTGCTGCGCACCGGCAAGACGCCTTCGGGGGCCGAGACGGCGCACCATGTCCGCCGCCTCGTTCGCCGCATCCGCCGCCACTGGCCCGATACCCACATCACGCTGCGCGGCGATGGTCATTATGGCCGGCCCGAGATCATGGAATGGTGCGAGACGAACGGCCTCGACTATGTGTTCGGCCTGCCCGGCAACAAGGTGATCCACGCCGATCCCGTCATCATCGGCCACAGCGATGCCTGTGCCACCGATCGGGCGCTGGATGGTCTTGGCGTGCTGCGCCGCTATGCCGAGACACGTTATGCCGCCAAGTCCTGGGGATCGACCAAACGCCGGGTGGCGGCGCGGATCGAAGCCACCAGCATGGGCCTCGACATCCGCTTCGTCGTCACCTCGATCGAGGCCGGGACGCCTGAACATATCTACGACACGCTCTACTGCGCGCGCGGCCAGGCCGAAAACCTCATCAAGCTCCACAAGACGCAGTTGAAGAGCGACCGCACCTCGTGCCGGTCGGCCAACGCCAACCAGATGCGCCTCATCCTCCACACCGCCGCATACTGGCTGATGTGGAAGCTGCGTCAGGCCATGCCCACCGGCGCCGCGCTCAGAAACGCCGAGTTCGCCACCATCCGCCTCCGGCTCATCAAGGTCGCCGCCCGCGTCGTCGAAACCGCCAGCCGTATCCGCATCGCCTTCGCCAGCGCTTGCCCGGATGCCGCGCTCTATCGCGATCTCGCCCTCACGCTCCGCGCCGCCAGCCCCTGAACGGCGCGGCCGTGCCCGCCAGCAAACCACTCAGCCCAACCCCAAGCCACGCAAAACCGCGATGAAACAAACGCCACAGCCGACCGCGTCCGC
>NZ_BAAAEH010000071.1:0-773 GCF_039522915.1 Sphingomonas oligophenolica | reverse complement strand
GTGATCGCCGGACGCGAGCGCGAAGCCCGCATGCAGCATCTGATCGACCAGATGCGGCGCGCCCAGTTCGGTCAGCGCTCGGAAAAACTGTCGCCGGACCAGTTGGCGCTGGCGCTTGATGACCTCGACGTTGCCCGTGCCGAGTTGCTCGCGCTCGGCGAGCAGGCCGACAATGCCGCTGCTCGAACGGGTAGCAAGCGGACGCGCAAGGCACCAAATGGAGAGCGGGGATCCCTGCCGGCGCATCTGCCGCGCATCGAGATCGTGATCCCGCCCGCCGAGACCGAATGTCCGTGCTGTGGCGGTGCGCTGCATGTGATCGACGAGGACCGCGCCAGTCGCCTGGACACGATCCCGGTGCCGTACCGCGTGGTCGTGACGGTGCGCCCGAAACTGGCGTGCCGGACATGCAGCGACGGCGTGTTCCAGGCACCGGCCGCCAAGCATATCGTGCCTGGCGGCCTTCCGACCGAGGACCTCATCGCCGACGTTGTGGTCAAGAAATATGCCGACCATACTCCGTTCTACCGCCAGGCGCAGGCACTGCGCCGCTACGGGATCGAGATCGATCGCGGCACCATGTGCAACTGGGCAGGGCGTAGCGCCGCTCAACTTCGGCGCATCTCCGATCGGATGAAGAACGACCTGTTATCCGGTCCCAAGGTGTTCGCCGACGAGACGACGGCCAAGGTCCTGGCACCGGGGACGGGCAAGACAAAGCAGGGCTACCTCTGGGCGATCGCAAGCGACAATCGGCCGCATGGCGGGACCGA
>NZ_BAAAEH010000070.1:0-639 GCF_039522915.1 Sphingomonas oligophenolica | reverse complement strand
CAGGTCGTTCAGGACGAGGGTGAGCCGCTCGGCGTCGATCGGGGTCGTGGGGGCGCTCATGCCGCAGCTCCCGTCAACAGCACATCGTAGCTGGCGAGCGGTGCGAGCCGGACCGTCACGACCGGGAGCGTCGCGGGATCGGGGGCGAACCGTCCGCGCAACTCGGCGAGATCGGGCAACACGTCATCGGCGATGCACTGGTCGAGGATCACGGCCAGCGTGGCTTCGCAGGCGCGCTCATGGGCGAGCGCGAGCAGCTCGACCATTGTTCGGCAAGCGGTGCGCTCGGGCAGCGCGGCACAGAGCCGCTCGAAGGTACGGGCATATACCGGACGCGGGAACAGCGCATCGCGGTAGACCAGCCCCAACAACGCCATCGGCTTGCGTCTGAGGCTGTGGATCACGTGCCGGTAATCGACAACGTGCCCGTGCTTGCCACTGGCAGTCGCCCGCCCGCGTGGCAGCGTCATGAGCGCGGTGCCGCCGATGAACAGATCGAGCCGATCGTCGTAAAGCCGCGCTCGCAGCCGGTGCCCGATAAGCCGCGACGGCACGGTGTAGAACACCTTCCTGAGCGTGAACCCGCCCGACGAGGTGACCGTGACGATCACCTCCTCGTAATCGGCGGTACGGGCACCC
>NZ_BAAAEH010000069.1:0-681 GCF_039522915.1 Sphingomonas oligophenolica | reverse complement strand
GACGGCGCCGGTGGCGACGTCGAGGGCGGCAAACAGCGAAGTCGTACCGTGCCTGACATAGCTGTGGGTCCGTCGCTCGGGCATGCCAGGCATCATCGGCAGCACGGGCTGTTCGCGGTCGAGCGCCTGGATTTGCGATTTCTCATCGACACATAAGACTAGGGCATGGGTGGGCGGCGAAAGATAGAGGCCGACGATATCCCTGACTTTGTCGACGAACAGCGGGTCGCTCGACAGCTTGAATGTCTCCGCTCGGTGGGGTTGCAGCCCGAACGCGTTCCACATGCGTCGGATCGTCGTATGCGAATGACCGGTGGCCGCCGCCATCGAGCGGATCGACCAGTGGGTCGCGTCGGCAGGTAGCGTCTGCAGCGTTCGTTCGATTACCGCCGCGACGGCATCGTCGTCGATCGAGCGGGGACGACCAGATCGCGGCTCGTCGAGTAAACCGTCGATGCGATCGTGCAGAAACCGCCGACGCCACTTGCCGACCATATGCTCGCTGAGGCCCAGTTCAGCAGCCACTTGCTTGCTTTGCATCCCATCGGCGCAGCGCAAGACGATACGGCAGCGCTCCGACAGCGAGCGCGTCACTCGATGGCGCCGTACCTGCCGTTCCAGATAGCCTCGCTCATCCGCCGTCAAAATCAGCGCCTCAACAGGCCGACCTCGCCCCATCTC
>NZ_BAAAEH010000068.1:0-1800 GCF_039522915.1 Sphingomonas oligophenolica | reverse complement strand
TTCAACAATGTCAATTACTGGGCGGCCCGGCTCAGCATCGTCGCCGATCTGACCCCCAATCTCGAAAACTATATCGTCGCGTCCTATACTCATTCTGACACGGCGGGGCCGATCAGCAAGCTGGTCGCGGCGGATGCGAGCCAGGGGCTTGGTTTCCTCGCCGCGGGACAGCTCGCCACAAAGCCTCAGGGCTTCTACGACGTCAACAATCCACTGGCCAATTCCTATTCGCGGATCACCCAGTGGCAGGTCATCGATACGACGACCTGGCACGCCTCCGACACGCTGACGATCAAGAACATCGCCAGCTACGCGCAATACACCCAGAATGTTCATGCGCCCGAGTTCGGAACGAACTTCCCGTTCAGCCTCGGGCCGCTCGGCACCTATTACATTCCCTTCACCCAGATTTCCCCGCCGCCCGGATTGAACACGGCTGATCAGAGCACTTTTACCGAGGAATTGCAGTTCCAGGGCAGCGCCATGGACAATCGCCTGACCTGGCAGGCCGGTGGCTATCTTGAAATCAGCGATCCGCTCGGCCTGTCCGGGAGCCAGTCGCCCTTCCTGGCGGCCTGCCGAAGCGACGGATCGGACTTTCAGTGTACCGATCCGGTCGGCTTCGCCACCTATGTCAACATCCTCAGCCAATTGCCGCCGGGAACGCCCCTCGCGCCGATCCATGTCGGGTCGATCAACTATACGGTCGGCTCGACCTATTTCCATGACGTCGGCCTGTACGCGCAGGGCACCTACAAGCTGACCGACAAGCTGAAGCTGACCGGCGGCTTCCGCTACACCTGGGACAGCGAGACAAACACAAGCGACCGGCGCAGCTATATACTGCAATATCCGCCCCAATATGGCCTGTTCCCGACCACGCCGAATCCGGTCTGCACTGATCCGACCGCGACCGTGCGCAACTGCGTGACCACGCTTCACCAGAAGTCGAGCAAGCCCACCTGGCTGATCGATCTCGACTACACGCCGACCCAGGACATCCTGCTCTACGCAAAATATGCCCGCGGCTATCGTTCGGCGACGATTGCGCCGAACGTCTCCGCACCGCTCAATCTCGTGGCACCCGAGCAGGTCGATTCCTATGAAATCGGCGTGAAGACCGGCTTCCACGGCGCAGTGCACGGGACACTCAATGTCGCCGCCTTCTACAATGATTTCAGCAACCAGCAGCTGCAGGTCGGCTTCAACGCCAGGCCCGGCAGCGGCCAGGCCTCGACCGCAGCGCCCGTCAACGCGGGCAAGTCGGAGATTTACGGCCTCGAGGCCGAAGCCACGCTGACGCCGTTCAGGGGCCTGGATCTCGCCGCCGGCTACACTTACCTCCACACCAAGATCAAATCGGTCCCCGACTTCTCGAGCTACAACGATCCGAACTTCACGCTTGCCGCATTGTTCGCGGTCGGCGATCCGGAAGTCCTTTCGCCAAAGAACAAGATTACCGTTTCGGCGACCTACACCTTGCCGCTCGATGAAAGCGTGGGCAGGATTTCGTTCGGTGCGATCTTCACCCACCGCGACAGCATGCTGGTCAATTACACTGACCGCGAGAATCCCAATCCCGCAATCGCGGCGTTCAGCACGCTGCCGGCGCTCGACCTCCTCAACCTCAATGCGAGCTGGAATTCGGTCGCCGGCTCGCCGGTCGATCTGTCGGTGTTCGCGACGAACGTCACCAACAAGAAATACTATACCTACGCCGCTGGCCTCGGTTCCCCATCAGTCGGCTTCGAAACCGCCGCCGTCGGAGAGCCGCAAATGTACGGCGCCAGGATCCGCGTT
>NZ_BAAAEH010000067.1:0-84944 GCF_039522915.1 Sphingomonas oligophenolica | reverse complement strand
TTGGCAGAATCCTCAGGATTTGTCTGCCGTGCACCAACCCCTACAGATAAAATCCCGGACAGCAGTGCGGACGTGTTCCGGGGTCCACCGGGCCACAAGAGCCGAAGCCGAGGATAGTGCGGGGCAGTGGATACCGAAACAAGCCCGGCATGACGGTTTGGGTTACCGCTCCCTGGTCGCCGCGAACTTCACCTTGGGATAGCGATCCGCCACATAGCCGACATCCCACGCCGTCTTGGCGAGATAGACTGGGTTGCCGTCACGATCCTTGGCCATCGACGTCCGGTTGAGGTCCATGAAGGCCTTGAGATCGGCCGGATCGGCCGCCGAGACCCAGCGCGCCGTATCGAACGGCGCCATTTCGAGCCCGGCATCGACCTTGTACTCGGCTTCGAGCCGCGACAGCAGCACCTCGAGCTGGAGCTGGCCGACCACGCCGATGATCCAGTTCGAGCCGATCTCGGGATAGAAGACCTGGGTCACGCCCTCCTCGGCCATGTCGTCGAGCGCCTTGCGCAACTGCTTGGTCTTGGTCGGATCCTTGAGCGCGACGCGGCGCAGGATTTCCGGCGCGAAATTGGGCAGGCCGGTGAAGCGGATCGTCGCTTTCTCGCTCAGCGTATCGCCGACCCGCAGCGTGCCGTGATTGGGAATGCCGATGATGTCGCCCGGGAACGCCTCGTCGGCGAGCTCGCGATTCTGCGCGAAGAACAGGATCGGCGAATGGATCGCGATCGGCTTGCCGTGCCCCGTCGGTGTCAGCTTCATGCCGCGTTTGAAAATGCCCGAGCAGAGCCGCATGAACGCGATCCGGTCGCGGTGGTTCGGGTCCATATTGGCCTGGACCTTGAACACGAAGCCGGTGACCTCGGCATAATCAGGGGCGATCGGCGCCGGTTCGGCGGGCTGTGGGCGCGGGCCGGGCGCGTGCTTGCCGAGCGCCGCGATCAGCTCGGCCACGCCGAAATCCTTGAGCGCCGAGCCGAAATAGACCGGGGTCAGATCGCCGTTGCGATAGGCTTCGCCATCGAAGCTCGAATAGCCGCCCTGCGCCAGCTCGGCCTCGTCGCGCAGCAGGCGAAGGCCGTCCGCTGACAGGACCTTGTCCAGCGCGAGGTCGTCGAGGCCGGTAAAGGCAAGCGACTTGCCGTGGAATTCGCGCGACGGGCCCTCGGGCTGGCTCAGCGTGTTGGCGTAGAGATCATAGACCCCCTCGAAATCGCTGCCCATGCCCACCGGCCAGCTCATCGGGCAGACATCGAGCTGAAGGATATCGGCCACCTCGTCGAGCAGCTCGAAGGCGCTGCGGCCCTCGCGATCGACCTTGTTGACGAAGGTGATGATCGGCACCGAGCGCAGCCGGCACACCTCGAACAATTTGCGCGTCTGCGCCTCGATGCCGCGCGCTGCGTCGATCACCATCACCGCTGAATCGACTGCGGTCAGGGTGCGATAGGTATCTTCCGAGAAATCCTCATGGCCCGGCGTATCGAGCAGGTTGAAGGTGAGACCGTCCTTCTCGAACGTCATCACCGAGGAGGTGACCGAGATGCCGCGCTGCTGCTCGATCTTCATCCAGTCGGAGCGGGCGCGCCGGTTCTGGCCCCGTGCCTTCACTTCGCCGGCGAGATGGATCGCGCCGCCGAAATAGAGCAGCTTTTCGGTCAGCGTGGTCTTGCCGGCATCGGGATGCGAGATGATCGCGAAGGTACGGCGGTCGGAAAGGCTGTTCATTGGGTCTCACTCGTCGCCCCGGCGGGGGCCGGGGCCGCTATGTTGCATCGGACGCGCCGTGTCACGCGGGGCGGGCGCCTCAGGATCTCAGGGTGACGCTCATCGAGCAGGTCCACTCGCCACGCGGTGCGATCTCGAACACGCCGGGCTTGTCGCGGAAGTCGCCGGTGAAGCCGACCGGATCGGCGATGCCGTGCCATGGCTCGACACAGATGTAATGCGCGCCCGGGCGGGTCCAGATGCCGAGCTTTGGCGTGTCCGGAAAGGCGATGTCGAGTTGCGGCCCTTCAGGCGCGCCATAGGTGACGGCTGAAGAATGAATTCGGTCCCACACCAGCGCATCGGCGGCGAACAGCTCGTCGCTGAGCCGGAGCGTGCGGCCATCGATCGGCGACGCGCGCGTCTCGGCCGCGATCAGCCCGTCGCGGATCTCCTTCAGGCGTTCGGGTTCTTCCGCCTCGAAGACGATGCGATGGTCGTCACGCGGCGCGCCATAAGGCAACGGCCAGGCAAAGGCCGGATGGAAGCCGAAGCTCGACGGCATGACGGCATCGCCGCGATTCTCGATGCTGACCGCGACTTCCAGCGTGGCGGCGCTGAGGGTGAAGGCCACCTCCAGCGCAAAGGCGAAGGGGTAGACGGCGCGCGTTTCCTCATTGTCGGTCAGCCGGAAGACCGCTCGGGCGGCCTCGTGTGCGACCAGCTCGAACTCTTTGTGCCGAGCGAAGCCGTGCTGCTTCATCGCATAGGCGACGCCGTCGATCCGGATGGCGTCACCATTGGCCCGCCCGACCATCGGGAACAGGATCGGCGCATGGCCGGTCCACCAGCGCGGATCGGCATCAGTCATCAGCTCGCGGCCCTGCGGGTCGCGCAGAAGAGTGAGCTCGGCGCCGAGCGGGTTGATCGCGGCCGAGAGATGGCCTGAGGCGATTTCGATCAGTTTGGGCATTTCGTCTCTTGCTTCGTTCACGATGTTCACCGTTCACCCATTGCGCCATGCCGGACCTGTTCCGGCATCCATTGTTCAGCACGATTCTCGGCTGTCAGTCGCGCGACACGGTGGACCCCGGGACAAGCCTCGGGGTGACGGATGGGAAAGCCTGACGCTACCCCCGCAACACCGCCCCAAGCTTCGCCGCCGCAGCGACGACCTTGTCGCCGACTGCTTTCAGCTCTTCATCGGTGAAGCTTTTCTCGCCGGGCTGGAGCGTGACTTCGAGCGCGAGGCTCTTGCTGCCCTCCTCGACGCCGGCGCCGGTGAAGACGTCGAACAGCCGGACCGCGGCGATCGCAGCCTTGTCGGCGCCCGTCACCGCCCGGATGAGCGACTCCGCCGCAAGCTCAACGGGCACGAGGAAGGCGAAGTCGCGCCGCACCGCCTGAAGCGCGGGCGGCGTATAAGCCGGCCGCATGAAGCCCGCAGCGCGCTTGCCCGGAATCGAATCGAGATAGAGCTCGACCGCCGCCACCGGCCCGTCGAGATCATAAGCGCGGGCGGTCAGCGGATGGACCATGCCGAACGCGGCCAGCACTGTCTTCGGCCCGAGCCGGAGCGTGCCCGACTGGCCGGGATGCCAGGCGTCGCCAGCCTCCCCCATCACCTGCAGATTCTCGACCGGCGCGCCGGCCGCGGCGAGGAGCGCGAGCGCTTCGGCCTTGGCGTCGAAGGCATCGAATGCCGCCGCCTTGCCCTGCCGCCAGCCCCGCGCGCGACCTTCGCCGGCCAGCACCACGCCGAGGGTCGGCCGTTCCGCGGCGGCGAGATAGCGGCGGCCGATCTCGAACAGCCGCACGCCCTGCGCGCCGCGCTTGAGGTTGCGCGCGGCCGCTGCCAGCAGGCCGGGCAGGAGCGAGGGCCGCATGACCTTCAGGTCCTCGCTGATCGGGTTGGCGAGGCTCCACGCACCGCCGCCAAAGGGCGCCGCTTCCGCTTCCGAGATGAAGCTCCATGTCACCGCCTCGTTCAGCCCCCGCGCGGCCGCGGCACGGCGGACGCGCCGTTCGAGCTTCTGCTCGGGTGTCGCCGTGGGTTTCGCCACGCCGGGCACGCGATCGAGCGGGACGGTCGGCACCTTGTCGATGCCCTCGATGCGGATCACCTCCTCGACCAGATCGGCCGAACCGTCGACGTCGCGCCGCCAGCTCGGCACGGTGACGTTCCAGCCGCCATCGACCGTGAAGCCGAGGCTTTCGAGAATCGCCTTTTGCCGATCGGGCGCGATGGCGAGGCCGCCCAGTGTTTCGGCACGCGCCGGATCATAGGCGATCGTCCGCGGTGCAACCGGCGGCGTGCCTGCGCGCGTCACGCCGCTCGGCGTGCCGCCGCAATGATCGAGCACCAGCCTGGTCGCGATCGCGAGCCCGTCATCGAGGAAGGCCGGATCAACGCCGCGCTCGAACCGGGTCCGCGCGTCGCTGGTCAGGCCGAGCTTCTGCCCGGTGCGGGCGATATGGTCGGGATCGAAATAAGCGCATTCGATCAGCACGTCCGTGGTCGCGGCCGAGACGCCCGATTCAGCGCCGCCCATGATGCCGCCGATATCATGGACATGAGCATCGTCGGCGATGACCGTCATGCTCTCGGCAAGCGTATAGGTCTTGCCGTTGAGCGCGAGCACCGTCTCGCCATCCCGCGCGCGCCGCGCGAGCAGGCCGCCGGTGAGCGTCGCCCGGTCATAGACGTGCAAGGGACGGCCGAGATCGATGGAGACGAAGTTGGTGATGTCGACCAGGGCGGAGATCGGCTTCTGGCCGATCGCGGTCAGCTTCCGGCTCATCCATGCCGGCGACGTGCCATTGGTCACGCCCGACACGGCCTGCGCGAAGAAGGCCGGACAGCCTTCCACATCCTCGGTGCGGACGTCGGGCCCCGGGCCCTCGCCGGCGATGGGTGCGATCGCCGTCATCCGATAGACCTCGGCCAGGGGCTTGAGCGTGCCCAGCCCCGCCGCCGCCAGATCGCGCGCGATGCCGCGCACACCCATGCAATCCTGGCGGTTGGGGGTTATCGCGACATCGATCACCGGATCGTTCAGCCCGGCATAATCGGGATAGGGCGTGCCGACCGGCGCATCGGCGGGGAGCTCGATGATGCCGTCATGATCCTCGCCCAGCTCGAGTTCGCGAGTCGAGCACATCATCCCGTTGGAGACGACGCCCCGGATCTCGGCGACCTTCAGCGTGATGTCGCTGCCCGGCACATAGGCGCCGGGCGCGCCGAACACGCCCACCAGCCCGGCGCGCGCATTGGGCGCGCCGCACACGACCTGCATCGGCCCGCCACCGGCATCGACCGAGAGCACCTGAAGCTTGTCGGCCTGGGGATGGCGCTCGGCGCTCAGGACCTTCGCGACCTTGAAGGCGGCAAGTTTCTCGCCCGGATTCTCGACGCCCTCGACCTCGAGGCCGATCCGCGTCAGCGCCTCGACGATCGCGTCGAGCGACGCGTCGGTTTCGAGATGCTCTTTCAGCCAGCTCAGCGTGAACTTCATGCCCCCACTCCTCCGCTCAGCGTCGGCACGTCGAGCGCCGCGAAGCCATAATGTTTCAGCCAGCGGATATCGCCGTCGAAGAAGGGCCGCAGATCGTCCATGCCATATTTGAGCATGGCAAGCCGATCGATGCCGCAGCCGAACGCGAAGCCCTGCCACTCGTCGGGATCAAGCCCGCAGGCAGCGATCACCTTCGGATGCACCATCCCGGAACCGAGCACTTCCATCCAGCCATCGGACCCGCCGATCACGCGCTTGCCCTTCTCGATCGTGTAGCCGACATCCACTTCGGCCGAGGGCTCGGTGAAGGGAAAATAGCTCGGGCGCAGCCGCAGCACGACATCGTCGCGCTCGAAGAACGCCTTGAGGAAAGTCTCGAGCGTCCATTTGAGATGACCGAGCGTGATGCCGCGATCGATCACCAGCCCCTCGACCTGATGGAACATCGGCGTGTGGGTGGCGTCCGAGTCGGAGCGATAGGTGCGGCCGGGCGCGATGATGCGGATCGGCGGCTTCTGGGCGAGCATCGTGCGGATCTGCACTGGGGACGTATGTGTCCGCAGCAACATCTTCCGCTCGCCCTCGGCACTTTCCGGAAAATAGAAAGTGTCGTGCATCGCCCGCGCCGGATGGCTCTCGGGAATGTTGAGCGCGGTGAAATTGTGCCAGTCGTCCTCGATCTCGGGGCCGGTCGCGACCGCGAAGCCGAGATCGGCGAAAATCTCCGCCAGTTCGTCCATCACCTGGCTGACCGGGTGGATGCTGCCCATCCCGACGCCGTCCGCCGGCAGCGTCATGTCGAGAGTCTCGCGGGCGAGGCGCGCATCGAGATCGGCGCGGTCGAGCGCGACCTTCCGGTCGGCGATCGCCGCCGTCACCGCTTCGCGCAATCCATGGATGCGCGGGCCCTGGACCTGCCGCTCCTCGGGCGACATGGCGCCCAATGTCTTGAGCAGGCCGGTCACCGTGCCCTGCTTGCCGAGTGCCTGCACCCGCACCGCATCGAGCGCGTCGAGCCCGGCGCACGCTGCGATGGCGGCGAGCAGATGGTCGCGCAACTGGTCGAGATCGGTCATCATATCCTCATCTGGCCGGGGCTCAGGGCCCGATAACGAAAAGGGCGCGGGTGGCAATCCACCCGCGCCCCATGTTCCGGTCGCTACAGGTCGCTCAGGCGGCCTGGGGCAGAGCCGCCTTCGCCTGCGCGATGATGGCGCTAAACGCAGCGCCTTCGTGCATCGCGATGTCGGCCAGGACCTTCCGGTCAAGTTCGACGCCGGCGAGCTTCAGGCCGTGCATGAACACGCCATAGGTGAGACCCTCGGCGCGGACAGCCGCGTTGATGCGCTGGATCCAGAGCGCCCGGAACGAGCGCTTCTTCACCTTGCGGTCACGATAGGCATACTGCCCGGCCTTTTCGACGGCCTGGCGGGCGATGCGAATCGTGTTCTTGCGACGGCCATAATAGCCCTTCGCCTGATCGAGGATCCGGTTGTGCTTGGCGCGGGTGGTTACACCCCGTTTTACGCGTGCCATTTTCTAATTCCTTCCGCTCAACCGAGACCGTAGGGGGCCCAGGACTTCACCGCTGCGGTGTCGGCCTTGGAGAGCACCTTGGTGCCGCGATTCTGGCGGATATACTTGCCGTTGTGGTGCAGCAGGCGGTGGCGCTTGCCGGCGACGCCGTGCTTGAGCAAGCCAGTGGCAGTGAGCTTGAAGCGTTTCTTGACGCCGCTCTTCGTCTTGAGTTTGGGCATTTTCGTCTCCTTGTATGCGCGACGATTATGAACGGCCACGGCAGCCCATACCGGCCGGGCAGTTCCTCTTGATCGCGGAAAGGCGGGCGCATAGCGGTGCACGCGCGCAAATGCAACCTCAGCGGATGGCGGGATTCGGAACTTGCCGCATGCGCGAATGGTTGAAAGGCGATGGATTCACCGCGTTCGCCTGCAGCACCGCCCGGGAGCACCGGCGATTTCATCGTCGAAACGCCGGCTGAAGCCGAATCGACTCATGCCGCCGACGCTGAATCGGCCGAGGCCACCGTCGAATCGCGCCGCCTCTCCCGCCCCTGGCGAATCGCGCGCAATATCGTGCTCGGCATCCTCGGCGCGATCTTCCTCGCCTGGCTGATCCTCTACATCACCAAGGGCCGTTTCCTGAAGCATCCCTTCGAGCGCACCGTGGCTGCGATGACTCACCGCCAGGTAAAGGTGCCGGGCGACTTCCAACTCTATTTCGATCCGATCAACATTCATTTCGTCGCCGAGGGCATGACGATCTCCAACCCCTTATGGGCCTCCCGGCCCAATCTGTTCGAGGCGAAGCGGATCGACACGCGAATCGCCACCTTCCCGCTGATCGTCGGCGACCGGCGGGTGAAGGGGCTCGACATGCTGAACGGCGCGGTCGATCTCGAATGGAGCAGGGACGGCAAGACCAACACCTGGACCTTCAGCGAGAAGAAGGGGAAACCCTTCGAGATGCCGCTGATCCGCCAGGCCACCGTGGCGGGTACGACCTTGCGCTATATCGACCCAAGGTTGCAGCTCACGGCCGATCTCGCCTTCAAGACGATCAAGGCCAGCGACACCCGCTTCGAAAGTGCGATTCAGTTCACCGGCAAGGGCATGGAGCGCAAGACGCCGTTCACCCTGTATGGCGAGATGCTGGCCCCCAACGCCACCGTCGTCGGCGGCAAGAACAAGCTAGACCTCCACATCAAGGCGGCGCGCACCGCGATCGACGTGGCGGGCACGCTCGACGCGCCGACCCGGATCGACGGCGCCGACCTGAAGGTGACGGCGCGCGGCGGGAACATCGCCGATCTGTTCAGCATCATCGGCGTCGCCGTGCCTGAGACGCGCGCCTATCGACTCGATTCGGCGCTGACCAAGACCGGCGACGACTATCGCTTCACGGGGCTGCGCGGCCATTTCGGCGACAGTGACATTGCCGGCAAGCTGACCGTCAGGCTGCTCGAGCCGCGGCTGAAGATCGACGCGACGCTTGCCACCCGCACGCTCGACATCATCGATATCGCGCCGTTCATCGGCTATAATCCCGATGCGGTCGCGGCCCAGGGCAAGGGAGCGATCGTCACGAAGGTGAATGGCGCGCCGCGCCTGCTGCCCGACGCGCAGCTCCGCGTCGATTCACTCAGGAATTTCGACGCCGACCTGCACTATACCGTGCGCAGCGTGCGCGCCCGCAACCTGCCGGTCTCGAACATCGACCTCACGCTGGGGCTCGACGACAGCCTGCTGACGCTCTCGCCGCTGACCTTCGACATGGCGCGCGGCCATGTCAGCTCGGACATCAAGATCAACGCACGCAAGCCCGTCGTCCACACCGATTACGACATCCGCCTGTCGCCGACCCCGATGGGCGTACTGCTCGCCGGTTACGGGGTCGACGAGGCCGGCACCACCGGGACGGTGAAGGCGCGGATCCAGCTCGCCGGGGACGGCGACACGGTCCATGATTCGCTGTCGACCGCCAATGGCCGGATTGCGATCATCATCCCAGCCGGCAGCTTCTGGACGCGCAATGTCCAGCTTTCCGAGCTCGATATCGGCACCTTCGTGCAGAAGATGTTCCAGCATAAATTGAAGGAGCCAGTGAAGATCAATTGCGGGCTGATCGCCTTTACCGTGCGCAACGGCATTGGTGCCGCCGACCCGATCCTGATCGACACGCAGAAGAACGTCATAATCGGTCGGGGCGGTTTCAGCTTCAGGAACGAGTCGCTCGATTTCGCCGTGCGCGCCGATGGCAAGAAGTTCAGCCTGATCTCGGCGCAGTCGCCGATCGGCGTGAACGGCTATTTCGCCAAGCCGGGGATTACTGTGGTCAGCCCGCAGCTGATCGAGCGTGCCGGTGTCGGGCTCGGCCTGTCGCTGGTCGCGACGCCGCTTGCCGGCATCCTCGCCTTTGTCGATGTCGGCGACGCGAAGGGCACGCAGTGCGGCCCGGTCCTCGCCGGCGCGACGGCTAGGGCACAGCGCACCACCGGTGGAAAGCCGCGCGACGATGTCGGCCATGGCACCACCGCCAAGGCGGAAAACGGCAGGGAATCGCCCGGCGAGCGCCACGAGCAGCGCAGGAAATTCCTGGGGATCAAGCTCTGATCAGTGCCCCCGGCAGGCAAGCGCCTCGAGAATATCCTCGATCCGCGCCGGATCGCCAGCCGCAACCACCTCGCCGATGCTGTCAGCGGTCAGCGGATCGCCAGCCCAGTCGCACATCCGCCCGCCGGCACCCTCGACGACAGGGACCAGCGCCGCGAAATCATGGAGCTTGAGCCCATCCTCGACGACGATGTCGAGCCAGCCCGAGGCGACACAGGCATAATTGTAACAGTCGCCGCCGAGCACCGTGCTCATCACCGCCGCATCGAGATGCTCGAAGGCATGGAGCTGGTCGTCGCCGAACAGGGCCGGCGAGGTCGTCGCGAGCAGCGCCTGGGCGAGATCGGGGCAGCGCCGTGTCGTGGTCGGCGCGCCGTTGAACAATGTCGGCCGGCCGATGACGCCAAGCCAGCGTTCGCCGAGGATCGGCTGGTCGATCACCCCGAGCACCGGCCATCCGTCAGCGACCAGTGCGATCAGCGTGCCGAAGATCGGCCGGCCGGAAATGAACGCCCGCGTGCCATCGATCGGATCGAGCACCCAGGCGCGGCCGCTGGTGCCCTCGCGAACGCCATATTCCTCGCCGATGATTGCATCGTCGGGGAAGCGCGCCTCGATCGCGGCGCGCATCGCCTGTTCGGCCGCGCGATCCGCCAGCGTGACCGGCGACGCATCGGCCTTTGCCTCGAGCCCATGCGAGCGTCGGAAATAGGGACGGATTGCCGCCCCGGCGAGGCCGGCAAGGGTTTCCGCAAAGGCGATTTCTGCATCGGTGACGCGCATGCTGCTCCGCCTAGCCGTCCCGCCCAGCTACTGCCAGCCCGATCGAGCGCCTAAATTTCGACTCGCCCGCGAAACATTCGCCTGCCATCACGCCGGGATGCGACCCTATGCGATCCTTTCCGGTGCGGCGATGCTGACGATCTCCGCCCCTGCCGCCGCCCAGCTCCGCCCGCTCGTCGAGCCCCCGGCCTCCGCGGAGGCCGCCAGGGACGGGGTCGATGTCTATCTGATCAATGACGGGGCCCGCCCCGAGACCGGTGCGCCGGCAACCGTCGAAACCCGGACGGCGGACGGCGCGCGCCTGGTTTTGATCGCGCCGACCGCCGATCCGGTGACGGTACAGCCCGGCGCCTTCGCCAGGCTTCGCTATCGGCCGGCGGCTGAACAAGCCGCGGCGACACCGCTCCCGGTCGCGCCGAAACACGAGACGATCGTGGCGGATTCCTCGGGGACGTCGGGCGGCTTCCTCGATCGCTTCCGGCCGCATGAGCCGATCTATGGCGTGTTCGGCACCGGCGATGCCGGCGGCAAGCTGCAGGTCAGCTTCGCCTTCCGCGCGCTCGGCCGCGAGGACGGACCGACCCTCAATTTCGCCTATACCCAGACGATGTTCTGGGCGCTGAACCTGGATTCAGCACCGTTCCGCGCGACCAATTACAGCCCGGAACTGTTCGTCGACGTGCCGCTCGACCGCACGACGACGCTCGGCTTCGGCTACCGCCACGATTCGAACGGGGAAGTCACCGCGCGTTCGGTCGACATCAACCGTGCCTTCGCCCGCGTCTCGAAGCGCTTTGCGCTCGGCACCGGCTGGCAGGCCGAGCTGACGCCCGAGGCATGGTTCATTTTCGGCGAGCACGGCATCGCCGACGATATCGCGCGGTATCGCGGCTATACCGCGCTCACCGCGGCGATCGGCCGGCAGGACGGCCTGAAGCTGGCGATCACCGGACGCGGCAATGTCGGCACCGGCAAGGGCGCGGCCGAGGCGTTCCTCTCCTATCCGCTGACCGGCATCTGGGACCAGCTGCCCCATGTCTATCTCTTCGGCCAGGCCTTTACCGGCTATGGCGAGGCGCTGAACGACTATAAGCGCAGCGCCACCCATGCGCGGCTGGGGATCGCCTTCACCCGCTGAGGATATTGACGGGCGGGCGGGCGCGCGAAATCTGGTTAAAATCGAATGAGCGCTTGCGCCAAAGATTGGTGAAAATTCCCAATCTCTTCCGGATGTTTTCAGTACATCCTGTCGTACCCGATATATCTACCAAGCAATATCAGCATGTTACCGGATTGGCACGCTCCCTGCAATCACTCTGGCATCGGCGGCCGGATGGTCCGGATCGCCAAGTTCAGGGAATGAAGATCATGTCACTCCGTTTCGAAAATGCACAGCGCCTCGCTTTCTCGCTTGTCGGCGCCCTGATGTTCACCGTCGTGATGTTCAGCGCCGCCGTCTCGGTCGGCCCGGTCGCGTGACCGGGTCGCCACCCTCATTCATGCGAGATTTGAAATGACCCGCAGCCTCACCATCGGCATGGTCTCGTTCGCGACGACCGCCCTCCTTCTCCTCGGCCAATATGCCGTGATCGGCACAATCGGCTGAACCGGTGCGCCGGCCGGCGCGAATAAGCGGGCGCGGCGCGGCCGAAGCGTGTAGTATCCGTCACGGGCAGCCCGCCCGAGAGGATCGCCGACATGGCCAAAGCCCAGAAGAAATCGAACAAGGAAATCCGCAAGCCCAAGGCCGAAAAGGCGCCGAAGCAGAATGCTTCGAACCCGTCGAGCAAGGGCAAGGCGGTCGAAATGACCACGCTGAAAAACTGAGCGCCGACCCGATGACCAATGAAGAAGAAGATTTCGTCTATGACGAGGCCAGCGGCGAATGGATCAGCGCGGCCGACGCCCGCGCTCGTGCCGCCGGTACCGAGACGATCGAGGTCCGCGACTCAGTGGGCAACCTGCTTGCCGATGGCGACCAGGTGACCCTGATCAAGGACCTGACCGTCAAGGGCGCCGGCCAGACGCTGAAGCGCGGCACGCTGATCAAGTCGATCCGCCTCACCGGCGATCCGCAGGAAATCGACTGCAAATATGAGGGCATCAAGGGCCTGGTGCTGCGCGCCGAGTTCGTGCGCAAGCGCTAGACCCGCCTCTCTTGCAATTGACAGCGGCCTTCCCTTTCCGAAACGTGGTTCCCGGAAAGGGCGGCGATTGATGAACGACGTGAAACTCCATCCGAGCTGGCTCGAACCGCTGCGCGGCGAGTTCGACAGCCCCTATATGGCGGCGCTCAAAAGCTATCTCGTCGCCGAGAAAACGGCGGGCCGGCGCATCTTCCCCAAGGGGAATGAATGGTTCCGCGCGCTCGACCTGACTCCGCTCGAAAATGTCCGCGTCGTGATCCTGGGGCAGGACCCCTATCATGGCGAAGGCCAGGCACATGGCCTGTGCTTTTCGGTGCGGCCCGAGGTTCGGCCACCGCCGAGCCTCGTCAATATCTACAAGGAAATGGCGAGCGATCTCGGCATCCCGCCGGCGCGCCACGGCTTTCTCGAACATTGGGCCGAACAGGGCGTGCTGCTGCTCAACGCAGTGCTGACGGTGCAGATGGGCATGGCCGCCTCGCACCGCGATCGGGGCTGGGAGCGCTTCACCGACGCGGTGATCCGCCTGATCAACGCGAAACCCGAGCCCGTCGTGTTCATGCTCTGGGGCAGCTATGCCCAGAAAAAGGCGGCGTTCGTCGACAGTATCGACCGGGGCGGGCGGCACCTGGTGCTCAAGGCAGCGCATCCCTCGCCGCTCTCGGCGCATTCGGGTTTTTTCGGCTGCAAGCATTTCTCCAAGGCCAATGCATTCCTCCAGAGCCACGGCCAGAAGCCGATCGACTGGGCGCTGCCCGCTTCAGTGTAGGGTGGGCAGCTTGGGCGCCCGCAGCGGCCAGCGTGCCAGCACCACGTGCCGGGTTTCGCCAAGCAGGCTGTGGATCAGGACGAATTCGGTCGCCGTCCAGCTCAGCGGGATGGTGCCTTGCCGCAGCGGCGGGCCATGCCGGTAGAGCAGCGTGACATGCGGGCGTGGCCGCCTGCCATCCCGTTCCCGGAGCCCTGCACGGGCCATGCCCCTGGCAACGCACTGCTGGAAGGCGTCGAAGCCGCGCAGGGGCTCGCTCGGCACCATCACCACCGATCGGCGGCTGGCAGCGACCTCATCGAGGATGATCGGGAATTGGTCGGCGATGATCGCATCGCCGACCGCGCACATCCGCTCGGCGATCGCAGCCGGAAAGACCCTGTGGTCGTTCACGATCACCGTGGTGAGATGCAGATGCTCCCGGCGCACCGCGTGTCCGGGGCGAAAACGGCCTTGCTCCTCGACGAGATAGGGAACTGCCTCTTCGGGAGGACGAAGGGCGAAAAACAGGCGATGATGCGTTTTCATGGAGACCTCCGACTCGGGAAATGATGTTCATCATATGTTCCGCTGCGTCGCAGAGTCGAGACGGCTGGAGAGAATCATGACCGAGATGGATCGCCAGGATCTTTCCCGCTTCGTTGCGGCCCAGCGCGAGGTCTATCCCCGCGCGCTCGCCGAGCTCAGCGCCGGCGCGAAGCGCAGCCACTGGATGTGGTTCATCTTCCCCCAGATCGCCGGGCTGGGCCGCAGCCACATGGCCCAACTCTACGCCATCAGCGACCTCGACGAGGCCCGCGCCTATCTGGCGCACCCAGTGCTCGGCGCGCGTTTGCGGGAATGTGTCGCTGCTGTGCTGACATATGCCGAAACGCGAACCGCGGAGGGAATCTTCGGCGGGATCGATTCGATCAAGCTGCGGTCCTCAATGACGCTGTTCGAGGCAGCGGGCGGCGGCGATGCGTTCGCTGAGGTGCTCGACGCCTTCTTCGCCGGCGTCCGCGATCCCGAAACCCTGCGCCTGCTCTGACGACGCGTTGACTTGGCCCGGCAAAACGCGACCATGTCGCAAAGTGCGGCAGGGGGCAGGCATGGACGTCAAGCGATTGCAGCAACGGCTGGCTGATGCCGGCTTTTATCGCCAGCCGATCGACGGCGCGATCGGGCGCGGGACCTATGCGGCGCTGTTCAGCTACATGGCCAGGGTCGACCTCGGCGACAGAGGCATCGCGATCGGCAGCGGCTGCGCAGCGAACCTCGCCGGCGCCAAGATCAACACCGAATTGCGCCTGGCCCATTTCCTCGCCCAGACCGCCACCGAGACCGGCGGCTACAAGAGCCTCGAGGAGCAACTCGGCTATACCGCCGCCGGGCTGATGGCGACCTTCCCCAAATATTTCCCGACGCTGCAATCGACCACCGGCTTCGTCATGAAGCCCGAGGCAGTCGCGCTGAGAGTCTATAGCGACCGGCTCGGCAACGGCCCCGCCGCGACCGGCGACGGCTGGGATTTTCGCGGACGCGGGCTGATCCAGCTCACCGGCCGGGCCAATTACGAAGCGCGGGGCGAGGAAGCCAACCTCCCGCTCGAAACCATGCCCGAACTCGCCGCCGACCCGGCGACCTCGGTCAGGCTCGCCTGCCTGTTCTGGACGTCGCGGGCAATCAACGCCGCCGCCGATGCCGACGATGTCGTGAAGGTGCGCAAGCTGGTCAATGGCGGCAGCACGGGACTCGACGACGCGAGGATCCATCTCGCCCGGGCAAAGAAGCTGCTGCTGCCCTGAGCGCCAGCCCGCGCGCTATTCGGCGGCGAGCGCGCCGTCTTCCTCGCTCTCGCGCTCCTGCGCCTGGCGGTTCCACATCTCGGCATAAAGCCCGTCCTGCCGCAGCAGCGCGGCATGGCTGCCGCGCTCGACCACCCGGCCCGAATCGAGCACGACGATTTCGTCGGCGTTGACCACGGTCGACAGGCGGTGCGCAATCACAATCGTGGTGCGGCCGCGCTCGATATCCTCTAGCGTGTCCTGGATCTCAGCCTCGGTGCGGCTGTCGAGCGCGCTGGTCGCCTCATCGAGGATCAGGATCGGCGGATTCTTGAGCAGGGTCCGCGCGATCGCGACGCGCTGCTTCTCGCCGCCCGAGAGCTTCAGCCCGCGCTCGCCGACCCGAGTCTCATAGCCGAGCGGCTGGCGTTCGATGAACTCGGCGATCGCAGCGCCCTTGGCCGCACGAACGATCTCGTCGGGGCCCGCGCCCTCGCGGCCATAAGCGATATTGTAGCCGATCGTGTCGTTGAACAGCACTGTATCCTGCGGGACGATGCCGATCGCGCTGCGAAGCGAATCCTGCGTGACCCCGGCGATATCCTGCCCGTCGATCGTGATCCGGCCGCCGGTGAGATCGTAGAAACGGTACATCAGCCGCGCGAGCGTCGACTTGCCGGCGCCCGACGGCCCGACCACGGCGAGCGTGTGCCCGGCGGGAATATCGAGATCGATTCCCTTCAGGATGGGCTGGCCGGCATCATAACCGAAATGCACATCCTCGAAGCGGACATGGCCGTTGCCGACGACGAGCGGCTGCGCACCCGGCGCGTCGACGACCTCTGACGGCGTATCGATCAGATCGAACATCGCGCCCATGTCGATCACGCCCTGGCGGATCGTGCGATAGACCATGC
This sequence comes from Sphingomonas oligophenolica, assembly GCF_039522915.1. NCBI lineage: Bacteria > Pseudomonadati > Pseudomonadota > Alphaproteobacteria > Sphingomonadales > Sphingomonadaceae > Sphingomonas > Sphingomonas oligophenolica. The sequence continues at coordinate 69,204 of NZ_BAAAEH010000067.1, read as the reverse complement.
CGAGCAGATCGAGCGGGCGGAACAGCTGCGACAACAGGGTCGAGACCAACAGGACGTCACCGGCCGTGAACTGGCCCGTGCCCCAACCCCAAGCGATCATCGCCATGCCGATGCCGAGCGTCGCGCTGGTGACCAGCGCCTGGCCGATATTGAGCCAGGCGAGCGAGTTCTCGCTGCGCACCGCTGCATTGGCATAGGCCTGCATCGCCGCCTCGTACCGCGCCGCCTCGCGTTCCTCGGCGTTGAAATATTTGACTGTTTCGAAGTTCAGCAGCGAATCCACTGCGTGCGAGACGGCACCGGTATCGAGGTCGTTCATCCGGGTGCGCAGCGCCGCGCGCCAGTCAGTCACCATGCGCGTGAAATAGATATAGACGGCAACCATCACCACCGTCCCAGCCGCCAGCCACAGGCCGAAGCTGGTCCAGAAGATGCCCAGCACGATGATCAGTTCGAGTAATGTCGGCGCAATGTTGAACAGCATGAAATAGAGCATCGTATCGATGCTCTTGGTGCCGCGCTCCACCACCTTGGTGACCGCGCCGGTCCGGCGCTCGAGATGGAAGCGCAGCGACAATTGGTGGAGGTGGCGGAACACGCTGCCCGCCAGCCGGCGCGTCGCCTCCTGCCCGACCCGCTCGAACACGACGTTGCGGAAATTGTCGAACATGGTCGAGGAGAAGCGCGCGGCGGCATAGCCGAGCACGAGCGCGACGACGATCCAGGCGACGCTCCGGTCGCCATGCGCCATCCGATCGAATGCGTATTTCAACGTATAGCCGCTCCCGAAAATCTGGACGATCTTCGACGCGACGACGAGGATCATCGACACGACAATCCGCAGCCGTAGTGGCCGGGCATCCGACGGCCACAAATAAGGCAGGAAGCGGCGGAGCGTCGGCAGCAACGGGCGTTCGACGCTGGGTGTTTCGGTCAATGGGGGCATCGCCGCCTCATGTAGGGGCGACGCCTTCGAACTGAAAGCATTTCGCGGAACTAGTCGGGCGGTTCGTCGATTATGGGCTTGACTGGAGGACGACGCATGGAACCGCTCTATTTCGTCATGGCGATCATGGGCTGCGGAGACGGCGCGGCGAACTGCGCCCAGACGCGCGTCGAGCCGGTTCACTATGCGACGGCTCAGCAATGCCAGGCGGCGATGCCCGCAGCGCTGATCCGCAACAGCGATATCGACTATCCGGTCGTCAGCGCCGCCTGCCGCTCGGTCGGCCAGCAAATGGTGCAGATCAGCCAGGACCATCGCCGCGGCTGACGCGCTGGCGCTTTCCGCTGGGTCGCTTACTGTCTCCCGCGAGAACGGCATTGCGGGGGAATGATGCGTAAACTGCTCGGAATCATCATCGGCTCCGTTTTTGCCGTCGCCATCCTGGCCGCGATGGGCTGGGGCAGCGACCAGCTCTACCCGTTGATGATCGACACCACCGTCGCGGACGAGACAATGATGTCCAGGCTGGTTGCCGAGATGCCGTTGGGCGAGAAGCTGCTTTGGGTGGCGCCGTGGCTACTCGGCAGTTTCGGGGGGGCGTGGCTGGCGCTCAGGGTCTGCGACTGGAAATGGGCAGGCTGGATCACTGCGGGATTGATGATGGCCATCGCGATCGCCGATATTCTCGATCTGCCATATCCGGTCTGGATGCAGGCCTGCGCGGTCCTGTTACCGATCACGGGCGGCTGGCTTGCCGCGCGCCTGCACCACAAACCCTATCCGGGCGAGCCTTTACTCGGCTGAATCGGGGAAGCGCTCGATCGGCAACGCCCAGCGGATCTGGTCGCGGAGCAGCGCCTCGAGATCATGCGCGCCCGCATTGTGCGCCGCCGCCCGCTTCTCGAGCAGGGCCGCGAGCAGCGAGGCGCGGCTCGGCCGGGCAGCTGGTGCGTCGTAGCCCTGTACGTCGGGGCGGGAGGATCGATCGGGAAAGTCGCTCACCCTCGCTGGTTAAGCGCCTGTTATGCAGGAAACCTCACCGGACAAGGTTAGCGGAGCGTTCGGGCGGGCTCTCTCGGGCGCGTCCAGAGCGCAGGATTGCGGGGCGCGGGCGGGTATAACGCGCGCCGCTTCAACGCTTGCGACGCGGCGCGCGCGATCATCGCGATCTTGGCCATGGCCGGCGTGGAAACGCGGCGATCCCAGGCATGCTCGCCGAGCGCCGCCACATCGCGGCCGATCGCTCCATAGATCCCCGCCGCCGCCAGCACCGCCCAGGCCGACCGGAACGACAAATTCGGCGTGCCGAGGCGCGCGCTCGCCTCGAAGGCAGCGGCGCGATCGGCGAGCCGCGACGCAAGCACCGCCAGCCGCTGCCGATAAGGCGGCTTCATATGCTCGCCGGGCGGGATATCCATTTCCGCGAGCCAGTCTACGGGAATGTAGCAGCGCCCGACCCGGTCGTCTTCTTCGACGTCGCGCGCGATATTGGCGAGCTGAAATGCCATGCCGAGATCGCAGGCGCGATCGAGCGTCGCCTCGTCGTCGGGCGACACCCCCATCACCACCGCCATCATGCAGCCGACCGCGCCGGCGACATGGTAGCAATAACGATAGAGATCCTCCTCGCTGCGCGGCCGCCAATCCTCCGCGTCGAGCGCGAACCCCGCAACCAGGTCGCGCGCGAACCGGGGTGGCAGCTTCGTCTCGGCGGCAACGATCCGCAGCGCATCGAACGCCGGGTCGCCGACCCAGTCGCCGGCCAGCGCCGCCTCGGTCATCGCCGACAGGCGCTCGAGCCGGGCGGGTGCGTCGTCGACCATTGTCATATTATGGCCGTGATCCTGCCCGTCGGCGATGTCGTCGCAGCGGCGGCACCAGGCATAGAGCAGCCAGGCCCGCTCGCAGGTCGGCCGGTCGAACAGCCGGCTCGCCGCGGCAAAGCTCTTCGAGCCGCGCGCGATCGATTCCTGCGCGGTCGCGACGATCGCGTCGCGCGTCGGGAGTTCGCTCACAGGTCCGATTTGCTCATCCTGGTGATCGCCTCGATCGGCACATGCGCCGCCATCTTCGCGAGCAGCCCGTCGAGTTCGGCATCGATGATCAGGATGTCCTTGTGCTGCGCACGCAGGAAGCCGACCTCGGCCATATGGTGATAAAAGGCGATCAGATGATCATAATAGCCGGCGCTGTTGAGCAGGCCGACCGGCTTTGAATGATAGCCGATCTGCGCCCAGCTCAACGCTTCCCACAATTCGTCCATCGTGCCCGTGCCGCCGGGCAGGTTGACGAAGCCGTCGGACAGATCGGTAAAGGCCTGTTTGCGCTGGTGCATCGTGTCGACGACATGCAGCTCGGTCAGCCCGCGATGCGCGACCTCGGCATCGACCAGCGCACGGGGGATGATGCCGATCACCTCGCCACCCGCCGCCAGCGCGCTGTCGGCGACCGCGCCCATCAGTCCGAGCCGTCCGCCGCCATAGACGACGCCGATCCCGCGCTCGGCAAGCGTACGGCCGACGGCGCGGGCGGCATCGAGATAGACCGGGTCGGCTGGCGTTGCCGATCCGCAATAAACAGCGAGGCGATTCATGCGATCTCCGATGCGGACGGCAGGCGAACATTGACGAGGTACCGTCTCTCGCAAGCGCCATAGGCCCGATAATTCTCTTGCGCCCTCGTCAGGCTGAGGCGCCCATTGGGTCCGTCGCGAACCTCATCGAGGCTCGCGGTCCGACCGTCGTCTTCCCAGAAACAAACACCGCAAATCTCATGCGTGCCGCGCTCGCTCAAGGTGAGATAGCCGCAACAAGGGCAAGCCTCACTCATTTCGGCCTTTCCAGCATCAGCGCCGCGGTTGCTTTCGCGCTTCCCACCACGCCCGGAATCCCGGCGCCCGGATGAGTCCCAGCGCCGACGAAATAGAGGTTCGGGATATGGTCGTCGCGATTATGGACGCGGAACCAGGCGCTTTGGGTCAGGATCGGCTCGAGGCTGAAGGCGCTGCCGAGATGCGCGTTCAGGTCATGCGCGAAGTCGCTCGGCGCGTAATGGAATTTGGTCACGATCCGCTCATGGATATCGGGGATCAGCCGCCGCCCGATCTCGTCAAGGATACGTTTTTCCAGGATCGGCCCGATCTCGGCCCAGTCGACCGGGAATTTGCCGAGATGCGGCACCGGCGCCAGCGCATAGAAGGTCGAATGGCCCTCGGGCGCGAGGCTCGGATCAGTCACGGTCGGGTGGTGCAGATAAAGCGAGAAATCCTCCGGCAACACGCCCGTCTCGTACAGGTCGGTCAGCAGGCCTTTGTAGCGCGGGCCGAACAGGATCATGTGGTGCGGGATGCCGGGCCAGGTGCCCTTGATCCCGAAATGGACGACGAACAGGGACGGCGAATAGCGCTTGCGTTCGAGCGAGTCCCTGGTCCGCTGCGCGCTGCGCGAGCTCTTCAGCAGGTCGCGGTAGATGTGCACGACGTCGCCATTGCACGCGACCATATCGGCCTTGCCTTCCCAGCCCGATGCCGTCGTGACGCCGGTTGCCTTGTCGCCGAGCGTCTCAATGCTGACGACCGGATCGCCGAGCCGAAGCACCCCGCCGAGCCGCTCGAAATGCGTGACCATGCCGGCGACCAGCTGGCTGGTGCCGCCCTTGGCGAACCACACCCCGCCGTCCCGCTCCAGCTTGTGGATCAGCGCGTAGATCGCGCTCGTCGTCATCGGGTTGCCGCCGACCAGGAGCGTGTGGAACGAGAGCGCCTGGCGCAGATAGTCGCTCTTCACGAAGCTCGACACGATCGAATAGACCGAGCGCCAGGCCTGATATTTCACCAGCGACGGCGCCGCCTTGATCATCGACGCGAAGTCGAGGAACGCGACGCTGCCCAGCTTCTCATAACCCTCGTGAAAGACGCCGGCCGAATATTCGAGGAACTTGCGGTACCCGGCGACATCCTCGGGGTTGAGCTTGGCGATCTCCGCCATCAGCACCTGATCGTCATTGGTATAGTCGAAGCTGGTGCCGTCGGGCCAGTTGAGCCGGTAGAAGGGCAGCACCGGCTCGAGCGTTACGTCCTCGGCCATGTCGCGCCCGGTCAGCGCCCAGAGTTCCTTCAGGCAGGGCGGATCAGTGATGACCGTCGGCCCGGCATCGAAGGTGAAACCGTCCTTCTCCCACACATAAGCGCGCCCGCCGGCCTTATCGCGCGCCTCGACGATCACTGTCTCGACGCCGGCCGATTGCAGCCTGATGCCGAGCGCGAGTCCGCCGAACCCGGCGCCGATGATGATCGCCTTGCGGTTCATGAAGCGCCCCGGATCGCGGCCAGAGCGCGGCCGATCGGAACCGGGGGCTTGCCCATCAGCAATCGTGCCTTGTCGGTCATGGTCGATCGTCCTGCATAGAAGCGGCCTATAAGCCGGGGATCGAGACGATAGAAGCGTTCGAGGATTCGATAGCGTTCGGCGGGCTCGGCCGCCTTGAACAACATGGTGTCGAGCATGCGGTAAAAGCCGCGCCGACGCCACATGCTTCGGGCAAATCGGTGAGTCAGGTCATGCAGCGCAGCGCCCGACAGATCGGTCGCGCTGGCGATCATCGCCGCGGTTCGTACCGCGTCGGGCAGCGAATAGCCGGTCGTCGGGTGGAACAGCCCCGCGCGCATCCCCGCCTTGGCGACCTTGTTGCCGCCCGAGCGCCAATATTCCTCGAAGTCACCGCCCATCGCGACCGGCAGCACGCCCCCCTCCTCGCGCGCGACCGTATCGACCTGCCAGCCCCGCGCCGCCACATAGGCGTCGATCCGCGCGCTCAGTGCATCCTGGTCGAGTTCCGGCGTGTCGCTGTAATACGTGTCCTCGACGAACATCCGCGTTGCCGCGAAGGGCAGGCAATAGACGAAGCGATAGCCGTCTAGCTGCTCGACGGTCGCGTCCATCACCATCGGCCGCGGCGCCTCGTGCGGCTCGGCGAGGCGCAGCTCGCGGCCGAGGAATTTCTGCCAGCCGAGCTCGAGCAGCCCGAGATCGCCGGCCCCGCGCGCATCGATGACGCCCTTCGCCTCGACACGGTCGCCATCAGCCATCACCACCGCGGTCGCGCTGGCGCCGAGCACCCGGCGCCGGGTCATCAGCGCGCCGTCGGGCAAAGCCGCGCGCACGACTGAATCGAGCCGCTCGGATTCGATCGAATAATAAGCCGCTTCAAGGGTGCGGGCATGGCCGGGAAACGCCACGTCGTAGCCTTTCCAGCCATAGGAGATCAGCGGTGCGACGATCCAGCGATCGGCATCAGCCACGTCGCTGGCGAAGAAGGACCAGAGATGATTGCCGCCGATCCGCCCCGAGCCCTCGATCAGGCGCACATCGAGATCGGGCCGCTTCTTCTTCAGCGCCAGAGTCAGCAGGCCGCCGGCGAGCCCGGCGCCGACGATCGCAATGTCGCAGGGAATGACGGCCGGCATTGCCCAACCACTACCCGATTCGCCGTCGCGCGCAAATCGGGCAGCGAAGGGCGCGTCGCGCGGTCAGGCGGCCTGGCGGAGGGGCATCTCGGTGGCCATTGCCTCCGCGACGGAAGGGCGCGCCCGCATCTTCGCGCGCCAGGCGACAAGCACGGGCCAGTCGACGATCGCGACCCCGGCGAACTCGCACCAGTTGAGCACGCTCAGCAGATAGGCATCGGCAACACTGAAGCTGCCGACCAGATATTCCTGGCCGTCGAGGTGCGCCGACAACAGATCGAAGCGCTTTGCCGCCAGGCCCTTCGCCCAGTCGCGCGCGCCATCGGTCGATTTGCTGGTCATCAGCGGCGCGAATACCGCCTTGTGCAGCTCGGTGGAGACGAAATTGAGCCAGCGCATCATCTGATAGCGCTCCTCGGTATAGGGCGCCGGCGCAAGCACGCCCTCGGCGGCGAGATCGGCGATATAGGTGAGCACCGCCGGCCCCTCGCTCAGCACCAGCCCGCTCGCGGTCTCCATCGCCGGCACATAGCCCATCGGGCTGATCGCGGTGAACGGTCGCCCGTCGGGCAGTGGCTCGCCCGGCCTGACCTGAATGAAATCGGCATCGAGCTCAGCTTCCGCGATGGCGATCCGGGTGGCGAGCGAGCAGGCGAAGGGCACGAAATAGAGCTTCATGTTCAGTCTCCCTGGGGTGAGGTTGATTTCCATACCGTTTCGCATAATATCGCGTCAATGGTTCTTTGCGAAATGGTATAGAAATTGTCCGCCGCCCCCTCATCGCAGCGTTCGCGCGGCCGCCCGCGCAGCTTCGACACCGAGATTGCGCTCAAGGCAGCGGCTGAACGGTTCCGCACGCACGGCTTCGCCGGCACCTCGCTCGACGACCTCGCCGAGGCGACCGGCCTTGCCCGCCCCAGCCTCTATGCCGCGTTCGGCGACAAACGCGCGCTGTACCTCGCGACTCTGTCGCGGCTCCATCAGCGGCTGGAGGGACTGTTCGACGGGATCGCCGCGGCGCGGCTGCCGCGCGACACGCTGCTCAGGACGATCTTCGCGCGGACGATCGACGGCTATCTGACCGGCGAGGTCGCCCCCTCGGGCTGCCTTGCCGTCGCCACCGCGACCACCGAGGCGGCCGCCGACCCCGATATCCGCGCCGCGCTGCTCCGCATCATCACGCTGCAGGACGAACGTATGGCCCGCCTGTTCGCGGCCGCCGGCATCGCCAATCCGGAACCGGCCGCGCGGATCGTCATGTCGGTGCTGCATTCGCTCGGCGTCCGCGCCCGCGCCGGCGTGCCGCGCGACGAGCTCGACCGAATCGCGGCCGAGTGCATCGCGATGATCCCTTGACCGCGCGGGCCTTCGTCACGCGCCACCGCGTAGCGCTTGTCGTCATCGCCCTTTTCCTGCTGGTCGGCGCGATCGAGCTGACGGCCGGACGCCCGCCAATCTGCCCCTGCGGGCGGATCAGCCTGTGGCAGGGCGCCGCGCAGTCGCCCGAGACAAGCCAGCAGGTCGCTGACTGGTACAGCTTCAGCCATATCATCCATGGCTTCCTCTTCTACGGCGCCGCGCATCTGCTCCTGCGCGGCAGCCCGGGCCTGCGCGCCTGGGCGCCGGCAGCGGCCGTGCTCGTCGAAGGCGGCTGGGAGCTGCTCGAGAATTCGCCGCTGATCATCGATCGCTACCGGGAGGCGACCGTCGCGGTCGGCTATTCGGGCGATTCGATCCTCAATTCGCTGTGCGATATCGGCTGGATGGCCTTCGGCTTCGGGGTGGCGGGGCGCCTTCCCGCCCGGGCGACCATTGCCCTCGCGATCGGCTTCGAGCTGATGACGCTCGCCGTCATCCGCGACAATCTGACCCTCAACATCGTGATGCTGGTCTGGCCGATCGACGCGATCAGGACGTGGCAGGGCGGATAATTGCGGCAATGACGGGTTACGGCTTTGCCGTGTAAGGGGTTTCGATGACCCTCGCGATCGCCATTCTCTTCTCCGCGCTGGCGATGACGCTGATCGTCGGGGTGCGCTATCTGATTGTCAGCGGCGCCTTTGCCGCCGCGACGCGTGCCCGCCATCCCGGCCTCTATGCCGGCCTCGATCCGCAGATCAGGCGCGAGATCGGCTGGAGCCTCGCGTCGGCCGCGATCTATGGCGTACCCGCCGGCATCGTCGCCTGGGGCTGGCAGAATCGCGGCTGGACGCTGATCTACCGCGACCTCAATGCCTTCCCGCTCTGGTATCTGCCGCTCTCGGTGCTGCTCTATCTCGCGGCGCACGATAGCTGGTTCTACTGGACTCATCGCTGGATGCACCGGCCCCGCCTGTTCCGCCTCGCCCATGCAGTCCATCATGCCAGCCGTCCCCCCACTGCCTGGGCAGCGATGGCCTTCCATCCGATCGAGGCGCTGACCGGGGCTGTGGCAATTCCGCTACTGGTGTTCCTGATTCCGATCCATCCGACGGCACTGGCGGTGGTGCTCAGCGTGATGACGGTTATGGGTGTCACCAATCATATGGGCTGGGAGATGTTCCCCGCCTTCATGTGGCGGGGGCGATTGGGTGCCTGGCTCATCACCGCGAGCCATCACCAGCGCCATCATGAGCAATATGGGGGTAATTATGGTCTCTATTTCCGCTTCTGGGACCGGCTTTGCGGCACCGACCGGGGGATCGGCGATTTCGGCCGCGCGCCTGTTCGCAAAAAGGATCGTGCCGGCGGCGATCGCGATGGCGCTGCTGCCGGGCGCGACCCCGGTCTCTAGCCTTGCGCTCGATGTCGCGAAGCTCCGCTCGACTCATGGCCTGATCCGCATCTGCCTGACCGCGACGCCAGCCAATTTCCCGGCCTGCGGGAATGGCGCGCTGGCGGTGACCCGGTCCGTCGCGGCCACCGGCCACGACATCAGCTTCGAGGGGCTGCCGCGCGGCGTCTATGCGATCGCGGTGATCCATGACGAGAACAGCAACGGCAAGCTCGATACCTTTGCCGGCATCCCGCGCGAGGGCTTCGGCTTCTCGCGCAATCCCGTCATCACCTTCGGCCCGCCGAGCTTCAATGCCGCCCGCTTCACGCTGTCGACTGATGCCGATGCGCAACAGGTACGCATGCGCTACATGCTGTAACGGCCGCGCGTCGGACACAAAGCAGCCGGCCCTGCGTTCCCGGGAAAACAACTCTTCAAGCGTCCGGAGCCCGACCTATGACATCTACCTTTCGTTTACTGCCCCTGCTCGGCCTGTCCGCGGCCCTGGCCTGCACCGCCGCGCCCGCCTTCGCACAGGATTCGAAGACCGATGCCACGGTAGAAGCCGATCACAGCAGCCTGACGATCGGCGTCGGCGGCGCCTATATGCCGAGCTATGAAGGCTCGAACGACTATGTCCTGACCCCGGCCGTCGCGGCGCGCGGCAAGGTGCATGATTTCAGCTTCTTCACCCGCAACACCCAGCTCTACGTCAACGCGATCCCGAGCCCGCCGGGGCCGGGCGTCGATTTCGAGCTCGGCCCGATCGTCGGCATCAACTTCAACCGCACCAGCCGGATCGTCGATCCGCAGGTCAGGGCGCTCGGCGAGCGCAAGCTCGCGCTCGAGGCGGGCGGCTTTATCGGCATCGGCAAGACCGGCCTGATCACCAGCGATTACGACAATCTGACGGTGCGCGTCGCCTATGTCCATGACGTGAGCGGCATCTACAAGAGCTACGTCATCACCCCGCAGATCCAGTACACCACCCCGCTCAGCCGCAAGGCCTTTGTCGGGCTGTCGGCGTCGGCGGATTATGCCGGCACCGGCTATGCCACCGCTTATTACGATGTCGATGCCGCCGGCGCGCTACGCAGCGGCCTGCCCGTCTTCACCGGCCGCAAGGGGTGGAAGGACGTGACCTTCGGCGTGATCGGCGGCCATGCGCTGACCGGCGACCTGCTCCACGGCCTCGGCCTGTTCTTCACCGGGTCCTATAGCCGCATGGAGAATGATTTCGCCGCCAGCCCGGTGACCCGTATCGTCGGCAGCCCCAATCAATGGTTCGGCGCGATCGGCCTCGGCTACACCTTTTAGGCCCAGCCCGTCGGCTGCGATCCGGCACCACCCTCCACCGCCATTCCAGCGATGCGACGCATCGCCGGAAACCACGGGCGGCCGAGGGTGGGACGTCCTCAAAATCACACAAGGCCGCCTTTTCGCCAGAATCCGCCGCTACGGCTGTTGAAGTCGCCCCCGGACATCGGCTACCCGGGGAGCGAATCCGGTCGGACGACTTGCTCCTTCAATCGCAACTGGTTGTGACCGGCATATTTTTTCCGTTTGCGCGGAAGCATCTCAAGGAGAGGTCACGTCCATGACCGACGACCAGCAGCTGATCGAACCGGGCGCCGAAACCGCAAACCCCGATAGCCGAAACGAACGCCGCGAGTTCTTCAAGGCGGCGCTCGGCGCCGCCGCGGTCACGGCAGCGGGCGCCTCGGCGCTGGCGATCGCGACCTCCGCATCGGCGGCGACCATCGCCGACAATGACATCTTCGTCTTCCTCTGCCAGCTCGATTACCTTGCCGGCGAATATTTCAGCTTCGCAACGACGGGCACGGGCCTCTCCCCTGCGCTGCTGACGGGCCAGACCGCGGACACGGTGGGCGCGGCCACCGGCGCGCGCCGGGTGACCTTCACCGATCCGGTCGTCACCGAATATGCGGCCGAGATCACCCGGGACCTGGTTGCGAACATCACCTATATCCGCGCGCAGCTCGGCACTGACGGCGTCCGGTCCCAGCCGGCGATCGATCTCGGCACCAGCGCCACGAGCGCGTTCGGCAAGCTCGCCACCGCCGCTGGCATCGACACCGCCGGCGCGTTCGATCCCTATGCCAGCGACGGCAATTTCCTGCTCGGCGCCTTCATGATCGAGGACGTCCTCGTCACTGCCTATATCGGCGCGATCACGGTGATCAGCGACAAGACCCTGCTCGCCGCCGCCTCGGGCATTCTCGCGACTCACGCGCATCATGCGGCCGTGATCCGCGCTCTGCTCTATGCCAAGGGCGCGACCACGCCATCGCTGCGCACCAGCGCCGACAAGATCTCCAACGTCCGCGACAATCTCGACGGCACCACCGATCTCGATCAGGGAATCTCGCCGACAACGGTCAGCGGCAATCTGGTCTCGAACGTCGTGCCCGCCGCACCCAATGGCAGCATCCTCGGGCGCTCGACCGGCAATGTGCTGAACGAATATTATCTCAACAGCGCCTCGGTCAGCCTGGGCGGATTCTTCACGGCCGGCCTCAACGGCACGATCAAAGCCAGCACCGCGAACTGATCGCCGGGCTCAAGGGAAGATTTCACGATGATCGATAAAGAAACCCTGATCCAGGTCCTCGAAGCGGGCGAACGGCGCCGGGTCGAGCGCCGCCGTTTCATGCAGCTCGCGGGCGGCGCCACGCTGGCGGCCGGCCTCGCCGCGTGCAGCGGCAGCAGCAGCAGCACCCCGACGCCAACCCCGACCCCCACGCCGACGCCGACGCCCACCCCGTCGTCGACCGTTGCGCTCGATGTGGATTATCTGAACTTCGCCCTCAACTTCGAGTATCTCGAGGCTGAATATTTCATCCGCGCGACCACCGGCGCCGGCATCAGCGCGCTGCCCGGGCCCACGGGCGGGCCGACGGTGCTCACCGGGGTCGGCACTCAGGGCGCGGTCACCGGCGGCGCCCTGGTGAATTTTACCGATCCGCTGAACGCCCAATATGCCCGCGAGATCGCAGCCGACGAGCTCGCCCATGTCGGCTTCCTGCGCTCGATGACCGGCACCGCCGCGGTCGCCGAGCCGGCGATCGACATTTCGAACAGCGCCAACGGGGGCTTCGCCAAGCTCGCCGTCGCCGCCGGCCTGCCCGTTTTCGACCCTTATGCCAGCGACACGAACTTCCTGCTCGGCGCCTTCCTGCTCGAGGATGTCGTCGTGACCGCCTATCGCGGGCTGATCCCGCTGCTTTCCGCCGGAATCTATATGAACGCGGTGGCGGGGATTCTCGCGACCGAATCGCATCACGCAGCCCTGATCCGCAGCCAGCTCTACATGAGCGCGGACCCGGCCGCGCGGACGAACGCCGGCCTGCTCAGCGACGCCCGCGACAGCCTCGATGGCGCCGCAACCGACGATGATCAGGGCGTGGTCGCCGGCGGGGCGGCGAACATCACGCCGGCCGATTCGAACGGCATCGTCTATGGCCGCACCCCAGGCCAGGTGCTCAACATCTTCTACACCAATCATAACGCGGTGCTCGGCGGAGGCTTCTTCCCCAACGGCTTCAACGGCAATTTCCTGACGATGAGCGCCGCGAACTAAGGGCGCTTCTCCTTCGACTCTCCAGGGCCGCGCGACGCCATGTCGCGCGGCCTTTTCTTTGTCCGCCGACCGTCCTACGGTCGCGCTTTCCCCGGGGGGCCGCGCGCAAGCGGCTGAGAGGTGGCTGAAGCCACGACCCGCCGAACCTGATCCGGTTGAGACCGGCGGAGGGAGGGAGCGGTTTTCAAGTCGAAACCCGTCCTCGCTCCGGCATATGGAGCGATACGCATGGCAGACATTGATTCGAAGCTGGAACTGGCTGCTGGCAGCCAGCGGCCCGCCCGCACTGAAATTGGCGTCACCACGGGCGCAATCCGTGGCAGCCGCAAGATCCATGTCGCCTCGCCGAGCATTCCCGGCGTGAAGGTCGCCATGCGCGAGATCATGCTCGAGCCGTCATGCGGCGAGCCGCCCTTGCGGGTCTATGACACCTCGGGCCCGTACACCGACCCCAAGGCGCTGATCGACATCCAGGCCGGCCTGCCGGCCCTCCGCCGCGACTGGATCCTCGGCCGCGGCGATGTCGAGGCCTATGACGCGCGCGAGACCCGCCCCGAGGATAATGGCCTGTCGGGCCCCGACCGCTCCGCCGGCGTGCCGCAATTCCCCAATGTCGTGAAGCGCCCCTTGCGCGCCAAGCCCGGCATGAACGTCAGCCAGATGCATTATGCCAGGCGGGGCATCATCACCCCCGAGATGGAATATGTCGCGATCCGCGAGAATATCGGCCGCGCCGCCGCCAAGGAGAAGCTGATCCGCGACGGCCAGGATTTCGGCGCGTCGATCCCCGATTACGTCACCCCCGAATTCGTCCGCGACGAAGTCGCGCGCGGCCGGGCGATCATCCCCAACAATATCAATCACCCCGAATCCGAGCCGATGGCGATCGGCCGCAACTTCCTGGTCAAGATCAACGCCAATATCGGCAACTCGGCCGTCGCCTCCAACGTCGCCGCCGAGGTCGACAAGATGGTCTGGTCGATCCGCTGGGGCGCCGACACGGTGATGGACCTCTCGACGGGGCGCAACATCCACGACACCCGCGAATGGATCATCCGCAACAGCCCGGTGCCGATCGGCACCGTGCCGATCTACCAGGCGCTGGAGAAGGTCGGCGGCGTGGCCGAGGACCTGACCTGGGAGATCTTCCGCGATACGCTGATCGAGCAGGCCGAGCAGGGCGTCGACTATTTCACCATCCATGCCGGCGTCCGCCTCGCCTATATTCCGATGACCGCCAAGCGCGTGACCGGCATCGTCAGCCGCGGCGGCTCGATCATGGCGAAATGGTGCCTCAGCCACCACAAGGAGAGCTTCCTCTACGAGCGCTTCGACGAGATCACCGAGATCATGAAGGCGTATGACATCGCCTACAGCCTCGGCGATGGCCTGCGCCCCGGCAGCATTGCGGACGCAAACGACGAGGCGCAGTTCAGCGAGCTCTACACGCTCGGCGAGCTCACCCACCGCGCGTGGAAGAGCGACGTCCAGGTGATGATCGAGGGCCCCGGCCATGTGCCGATGCACAAGATCAAGGAGAATATGGACAAGCAGCTCGAGGTCTGCGGCGAGGCGCCCTTCTACACGCTCGGGCCGCTCACCACCGACATCGCGCCGGGATACGACCATATCACCAGCGGCATCGGTGCTGCGATGATCGGCTGGTACGGCACGGCGATGCTCTGCTACGTCACGCCCAAGGAGCATCTTGGCCTCCCCGACCGCGACGATGTGAAGGTGGGTGTCGTCACCTACAAGCTCGCGGCGCACGCAGCCGATCTCGCCAAGGGGCATCCGGCGGCGAAGATGCGCGACGATGCGGTGAGCCGCGCGCGGTTCGAGTTCCGCTGGCGCGACCAGTTCAACCTCAGTCTCGATCCGGATACCGCTGAGCAATATCATGACGAGACGCTCCCGGCGGAGGGCGCCAAGACGGCGCATTTCTGCTCGATGTGCGGGCCGAAATTCTGCTCGATGAAGATCACCCAGGAGGTGCGCGACTTCGCGGCGAAGCAGAATGCGCCGGCGGATACCTTCCTTGCGGCCGATGCGCCGGCGGATGGGGATGCGGCGCGCTCGCTGTTCGCCAACCCGGTTTCAGTTGCCGAGGCCGAGAAGGGCATGAACGAGATGAGCGAGAAATTCCGCGAGAAGGGCGGGGAGATCTATCTTCCCGCCGAGTGATCGGCGCTCGTTCCGTACTTTCAGGACGGGGATCGGGGCTGGGCCGAGGGAGGAATAGCCCCGATCCATATCGGGGACGGCGCTTCGCCGGAGCGTTGTACTGTTCACGCGAAGGCGCGAAGGCGCGAAGATGTTGCGCGGGAGGGGAAGGCCCTTTCCATTTCGTCGCGCAGCGCGTGATGGGGCCGGCTGCTGCGCGAGACGGTTCCGCCAGTACACACGCTCTTCGCGCCTTCGCGCCTTCGCGTGAAATCACCTTCTTTTTGATTTTCGCGCGGAGGCGCGGAGGCGCTGAGAGGCTTCCCGGAGGGGGGGCCCTCTCTCCCTTTCGTCGCGGACGGACTGGCGGCGCCCTCTGCTCGGGGCGTTTCCGCTCCCACACTCTCTCTGCGCCTCTGCGCCTCCGCGCGAATCACCTCTTCGTGCCGACGGTCGCCGTGTCCGGACGCAGTCGAAGGATCGAGGCTGCGGACTGACCCGCTTTTTACGCTGTTATCGGGCCGGAACAGCGAAAGAACAGCGAAAGAAATTTTTTCGGGCGCTTTTTCCGACGTCTTGTTGGAAATATTTCTCTGTTCGATCAGTCGCTTAAGCCTCGTTTTCGCTGTTATTCGATAACAGCGTAAACGATCCGCGGAACAGCGAAACGCCGCCGCCATAACAGCGAAAGCCAGGGCGCCTTCCAGCGAAGCTCGATTCAACATTGCCGCGAGATCGGCTTTGAGGGGGCGACTCTTCATGAGGAGCACGCTGACATGGCTGACCATGATTTTGAATCGCGCGAGGACAGGGGTGGCATGGCGGGCGCGGGTGCGCCCGGCGGGTGGCGGATCGGGAAGGGCAAGCCGCCGGTCGAACACCAGTTCCCGAAAGGGCGATCTGGGAACCCGGCGGGCCGGCCGCGCCGCTCGGGCGCGCCGGGCGACCGGCTGCGCGGCGCCGACGAGCCGACCCGGCAGACGATCCTCGACGAAGCCTATCGGATGGTCGAGGTGCGCGAGGGCGACACGGTCCTCACCCTCTCCATGAACCAGGCGGTGTTCCGCGCGATCGGCATGGCCGCGCTCAGCGGCAACCAGCGGGCGCAGGAGCGCTGGGCCGCGATGGTGCAAGCGGCGGAATATGAGCAGAAGCGGGCGCAGCTGGCGATCTTCAATGTGATCGAGCGCGAGGAGAAGGAGCGCGCTGCCAAGCGGCGGGAGCGGCTCGGGGTGGAGGATGAATATGATCCTTACGAGGAGGATATCATCGTCGACCAGCGATCGGGATCGGTGGTGATCCGGGATGTCGGGGAGCAGGATGGGGGTGACGGGCAGTGATCTCTGATCAGGTCGGCGCTACCCAAGGCCTGGAACCGGAATTTGAGATTATGGCACGTCACTGTAGGTCAACCGCGATTCAGGCACCGCTGCCGGGAGGGGCGTGGAGGAAATGAGCGTGTTCCGTGAGCAGGGCGGGGAATCCATCTCCCCGCCGCCGAGTACATTGGCCGAAGGCGGCTGCCTGTGCGGCGCAGTCCGCTACCGCGTGACGGGCACCCCGATCGCGCGGACCCTGTGCCACTGTGTCTCCTGCCGCCGCGCGACGGGCGGCGTCAGTGTCGGCTGGGCGGTGTTCGCCAAGACCGACTTCGCGCTGCTTGCGGGCGCGGTGCGCGAATACAGCTCGTCACCGGGCATCCACTGGGGCTCCTGCGCCACCTGCGGCAGCCTCGTCACCTATCGCCGCGACACCCGCCCCGACCATCACGACATCACCACTGCGACCCTCGACGAGCCGGATGCATTTCCTCCTACGGTGGAGATTTGGGTTGGCGAGAAGATCGCGTGGGAGACGCTAGATCCGGCGCTGCCGCACAGGCTGCGGAGCACGTTGAATGAATAGGCCGCGCTGGTAACTTCTGTTCCTCCCTATACTCGCATTGGGGGGCACGGACGTGCTGCGTTGAGAGGAGCATCGGCGAGATGATGGAGAAGTTCTCCGAGAAGGGCGGGGCAACCTGCCTGCCGACCACGACGTGAGGCTCTTCAGCCGCAAGCGACCTATGTCGGCATTGGATCGTCTGCGCGGCGCGGATTGGAACTGCGGATCCTGCGGCATCCTTCATCAGGGAATGTTCGATCTCGCAGCGTTCGCCCCCGATTACTGGGAGGGCCCGCGCACCTATGAACACAACGGCGCGGTCCGCCTCGACGGCGATTTTCTGTCGGAAGATTTCTGCGTCGTGGGCGGCGAGCACTTCTTCGTGCGCTGCGTGTTCGAAATCCCGGTGCACGGCCTCGCGCATAGATTCGGCTTTGGTATCTGGTCGACACTCTCACGCGCCAATTTCGATATCTACCTCGATGGCTTTGACGATGGGGCCTATGCGAACATGGGACCGTGGACTGGCTGGTTCTCCAACCGCCTCGCACTATTCGAGGATACGCTGAACCAGGGGTGCTGGGTTCAACCACGCCTTGGCCGGAAGCGGCCGCTTGTTACCCTGGCGGACGCGGAGCACGAACTTGCGCGGGCGCAGGAGGACGGCATTACACCGGAGCGAGTGCTGGAGTTATATGTGGCGCATGGTCATGTCGTGAGCTGAGTTAGCTGCTTTTCTCGTGTTGGAGTTAAGCGTGGTGTCGCTGGATTCCTAAATTTAGGAGAAAAATCTTGGAGAGCGATCACACGGAGAAAGGCGAGGCATGTGCGTGTGCGATATGTTCGCTAAATATTGAGTTTGATCTCGACCCTCACCTCCTCCGCGAAATTGAGCGCCATAATTGCACTGTATTTGCAGGAGCAGGTATAAGTACAGAAACAAGATATGCTCATCCAAACAGATTCTACAATCAAATAAAATCGGAAACGGACTGCGGGGATGACCTCCCTTTTCCGCAAATAATCGACCTATTCGAGGCCCGGCCTAATGGTCGATAAGAGCTTATTCAAAGAATAATTGACAGATTCGACTATATTAATTCGTTTAGAGAACTTAAGGTCACGGCAACTCGATTCCATCGAGAGCTGTCCACAATGCCATATTTTGGTACTATAATAACAACAAATTGGGATCGTTATTTTGAAGAAGTGACCGGAGCGACTCCTTTTGTGTATGAGAGCGACGTTCCTTTCTGGGAAACAGCAAAGAGACCTGTATTAAAAATTCATGGGTCTATAGATAACTATACTTCAATCGTTTCCTCGACTGAAGATTATGAGCGCTGTGAAGGCAGATTGAGAGATGGGGCTCTAGGCGCAGTCCTAAAGCAGATTTTTGCAACGAAAACCTGTATATTCTTTGGGTATTCGGCAACAGATCAGGATTTTCTAAATATTTATAATACTGTCCGCGCAGGCTTGGGGCCCCTAGCGCGGACACATTATCTTGTTTCTCCCTTTGTTTCGGAAGAAGAAAGCAGCAGACTGAAGCTATTAAATATCATTTCGGTAAAAACCGACGCTACCCATTTTCTGAAAACGATAAAAGATCACATGGTAAGCAAATTTTGCTTCTCTAGAGATGACACTTTTTCCTCGGTAAGTAGTCTTTTAATCGAAGCTTATGATGCCCACTTTAAATTTACTAATTCATTCAGGCCTTCAGAATCCCCTCATTTAGTTTTCTCGGCCGTATATCAAGATGGCTTAATACATGCCCTGCAGAGGATATTGGACTTGGCCCATACGGGACAATATTCAGATCTTCATTATGTCCGTGGTCAGATAAGTAAATATGAGAATATGATTGCTGGCTACAGAAGAAAGAAAGACTATTGGGAAATTTCATATTTCACTGGGTACTTGCTGGGCTTGGAGTTCTTTGAATTGAGCAATTTTGTATCTGATGAAGAGTTACCTCCACCGCCCTTGTTTTTCCACCCTGGAGTTGGTCAAATCGACGAGGCGGAATTTGAGAGAGAAATTCGAAATAGGCAGGATATTCATAAGCTTGCCTTGGCTCAAGCCAAAAGAATTCTGAAAAGAAGTGGTTCAGCCGGCGCAGAGGTTATTCAACATCTTCCTTGGGCATAACCTAAATCCTAAGGTTGCGTTCGCGTCAATGGCGCAGGATTGTCTTACCGTCACGACCTACCGTACATCGATTCTGGTATTATTCCGGTGACCCTCCAATTATGTCTCGCCAGGGCATACGACCGCCTCAATAATGATACCGACACTGCGCAACCTCCAGCGCCCGCTCCACAACGCCTCCCGTCACCCGATACACCAGCCGATGCTCGCGCGTGATCCGGCGCGACCACCAGCCGCTCAGATTGCCGGCGAGCGGCTCCGGCTTTCCCGTTCCGCGGAACGGATCGCGCGTGCACTCCTTGAGCAGCGCGTTCAGTCGGTCGAGCATCTTCGCATCTTCGGCCTGCCAGTAGAGATAGTCCTCCCAGGCCGTCGGCCAGAAGATGATCTTCACGGCTCGATCAGCGCATGTTCCTCACCTTTGCCGGCTTCAAGCCCGCGAATTGCCTCAAGCAGGCGGGCGGCGTTCCGGGGCGACTGGAGCAGATACAGCGTCTCCTCGATCGACTCCCATTCGCTTTGCGCGATCATCACCACGCCTTCGCCCTTGGCTCGTGCGATGGAGATTGGCGCCTTGTCGGCAACGACGCGATCAAGCACTGCCTTCAGATTGGCGCGCGTATCGGAGATGGTCAGCGTTTCCATGGATCGCAACGTACAATATTTTGTACAAAAATCAATCCGGCCCAGCGCTGCCGGTCGGAGTGGAGCAGCACCCCGCCCAGCTGCTCCAGCGGCCAGCGCTCAATCTGATCCATTCGTCCTGAGGTGTCGCGCAGTGGCGTATGGGGAGGGCGTGCGCCCCGAGCGACAACCTGTCCTTCGATACGGGCCCTCGATACGCCTTCGGCTACTCGGTCCCTACTCGGGACGAACGGGGTGGGGGGTTCTGTGCGGCGTAGCTCAGCGGCAGAGCGGCGGGTTGAAGATCCGCGCGTCAGTGCGATTCCACCCTTCGGCACCATGGCGAAAGCCGGTCAGATCCAGCCCGGCGCGTGGACCAGCTCGAGCTTCATCCCATCGGGATCCTCGAAGAAGACCGCGTAATAATCGCCTGAATATTGCGGATAATGCGCCGGCGGATCGAGTATCGTGATGCCCCGCGCCACCAGCAGTTCGTGCAGCCGATCGACCTCTTCCCGGCTCGCCGCGCGCCAGGCGAGATGGTGCAGGCCGGGCGCATGGCGCTCGTGGCGATGCTGGCGCAGCGCGGGATCGCACAGTCTCAGCCCGAGCGAGGCGCCATGCCCGTCGGGGCCGAGATCCCATTCGCAGTGATCGGGCGTGTCGGTGACGCAGCGATAGCCGAGAAACTCGAGCACCGGGCCATAGACTGCCCTGGAAGCAGCCACATCCGAGACGTTCAGATCGATATGATGGAAACCGCCGCGCGCCTGCATGTGCCCGTCACCCGACCGCCGGCGCGGTGAAGCGGGCGAGATCGGCAATCCCCAGCCGCCGCTCGATCGCGGCGACGCGGTCGACGCCCATGTCGAAGCCGTCGCCCTTGAACTGCTTGCGCTCGATCGCCTCGAACTGCTCGGACGCCTCGTCGAGATCATGCTTCGACAGCGCTTTCTTCCACGCCTGAAACACCACCGTATCCTCGAGCGCGGCATGGATTTCATACATGCGGGCAAAGCTCTCCATCGCCCTGGCGACGGCCTCGGTACTGGCGCTCGCGATGCTGCCGGTGCGGCAGCGATCGATCAGGAACAGGTTGATCTCCCGGCCGCGCCGATGCTGGGCGACCAGGGTATCGATCAAAGCCGCCGCCGCGCCGCCCGCCTTCTTCACCGCTGGGAAGACATGCTCCTCCTCCAGCCTGCGCTCGTGATACTCCTCGCCGAACTGGCGGAACAGATCGGCGGCGTCAGCGATCGCCCGCGCGTCGAGCCGCGTGCCGGCGCGCAGCATCGTCGCGGTCTCGCGATAGGCGACCAGGATGCGGCGGAGCACGCCATGCTCGCGCATCATGTCCTCGGTCGCCGAGACGTCCTCGCCGCCCTCCTCATGCCCGCAGCCCGCCAGCGTCGCCAGCGCGCCGGCGCCGGCCAGCGCGAGCAGCGCAGTGCGCCGATCGGTGAAGTCGATAGCGGCCATCCTATGCACTCCCTTGCCCGGCCATCCTTCGGCTGAACGGCGGAGGCCGCGTGGCGTTCCCGGCGCTGCCGGGGCTTCGATTTGCCAGCACGGAAGGCGCGGGCTAGCCTTGCTTCCTTGAGCGCCTCCTGGGGAAGGATTCCGCCATGTTCCAGCGCAGCACATTGCTTCAGATCGCCCTTATCCTGTTCGGGATCGCCTTCTGCCTCCTCTATCCGCTGTCGATCGTCTGGCCGTCGGGCTGGGCGTGGCACGAAGGCCCGCCGGCTGCCTCGCATTATTTCATGATGATCGTCGGCGTCTATGCCACGCTCGGCATCTTCCTGATCCGCGCAGCGCGCGACCCGGCGGCGAACCGGTCCCTGATCTGGTTCACCATCTGGTCGAGCCTCGTCCATGCCGCGATCATGGCGGCGCAGTCGCTCGGCAGCCCGATGCATGGCGGACATATGCTCGGCGATGTGCCCGCCCTGCTGCTCGTCGCGATCGTGCTTGGCTGGCTGATGGCGACCGAGCGTGCGGGCGCCGCAGCGGCATCATGATACCCGCTGACCCGGAAGCCTGCGACCAGACCCCTTAAGCTGCCCCAACGGGCCGAATTCGACCCTAGAAGCGGACATTCAGCGTGACGGGCACCGCATCGATCGAGACGTCACCCGAAGGCCGGTGCAGATACTGGTTGAGATAGCCGACCTCGACCTCGACATGCTTCGCCACCGGCACCGACACGCCGATGAAATTCCGGATCTGATCGAAGGTCTCGCGATTCGCGCTGGTGTGGTTGAGCGCGACGAACGGTTCGGTCCAGGCAACCAGGCTGGTGCCGTTCCGCGCGACCGGGAGGGCAAGACGAAGCTGTGCGCGGAGCCGCCAGTTGGTCGCGTCCGCACCGCGCTGGAAGCGCTGTTCGAGCCGGGTGCGCGACGAGATCGTCACGCCGAGGACGGAGCCCATCGCCCAGTTGAGCTGCTCGACGCTCTGATTCTCGATGCCGGCGGGCTGGCCGAGATGATAGGTCACCACATGGACATAGCCGGCCCAGAGCGTGACCGAGCCGGAAAGGTGGCGGCCCAGTTGAAGCCGCGCCTCGAGCTGCGACGGGCGGGCCGGATCGCCCGAGACCCGGTTGACCAATTCCCCTGACGCCGACCAGCCCCTGGCGACCGGCGCGCTGACGAAGATCGTCGGCCAGGGCTGGACCCGCTGCGCGGCAACCGACGCCGGGGCCGTGGCGAAGAGGCCTGCGGCGATCAGGTGATAGCGGTTCATCGCCGCCGGCCTTAGCGCATCATTACAGTTTTATGACATATTTATTACAGCGCGGCAGAAAGAAAATGAATCCCCGCCAAGGCAGCCGGGCCGCCGGTGCTCAATGCCGGAAGTCGAATCCGACCGAGGGTGAAACCATAGCCGATCCTCCGGCGTGCCGTTCGGCACGGTTGGAACGCCTCCGAAATAAGCTGGCCAAGCGCGTGCCGGTCGGGTTAGGCTCGGTATCCCATCGGCGGAGATCGGCCATGATTTTCGGACTTTCGGTAGCGGCATTCACCAAATTGCACACCCTGATCAGCCTGATCGGCATCGCGGCCGGGCTTGTCTTCCTCGCCGGCCTGCTCGGGCGGCGCTGGCTCGGCGGGTGGAACCTGGCGTTCCTGGCCTTCACCATCCTGACCAGCGTGACGGGCTTCCCCTTCCTGCTGGTGCACCCGAAAATCGGCCCGCCGCATATCGTCGGGCTTATCTCGCTGGTCGATCTCGCGATCGCGCTCGTTGCCCTGTATCAGTTCAAGCGGGTCGGGATCTGGCGGCCGGTTTATACGATCACCGCCGTCATCGCGCTGTACCTGAACTGCTTCGTGCTGGTGGTGCAGTCGTTCCAGAAGGTCCCCTTCCTCCACCCGCTCGCGCCGACCGGATCGGAGCCGCCCTTCGCCATCGCCCAGGGGCTGGTGCTGATCGCCTTCATCATCGCCGGCTTCCTCGCGGTGCGGCGGCCGGTCGCCCTGGTGTGACCGGCTGATCCGACAGGTCGATGCCGCAATCGCTTGCCCATGTCGCGCTGGTCGTCCGCGACTATGACGAGGCGCTTGCCTTTTATGTCGGCAAGCTCGGCTTCACCCTGGTCGAAGACACATACCAGCCCGAGCAGGACAAGCGCTGGGTGGTCGTGGCGCCGCCCGGCGCGCCCGCCGGCGGCGCCTCGCTCCTGCTCGCGCGCGCAGCCACGCCCGAACAGGCCGGCTTTATCGGCAACCAGGCGGGCGGGCGCGTCTTCCTGTTCCTCGCGACCGACGATTTCGCCCGCGATCACGCAGCGATGACGGCGGCCGGCATCAATTTCGTCCGCGAGCCGGCCGTGCATGATTATGGCACGGTGGCCGTGTTCGAGGATCTCTACGGCAATCTCTGGGATCTGATTCAATTCGCCGGCGACCGCTGATCCGGTCTTCACCTCAAAACCATTTCCCGTTTTTCGGCGCCATGCTCTAACAGGCCGCTGATGCTCGACCCTCTCCCCATCCTGCAATCCACTTTCGGCTTTCCCGAGTTTCGCGGGGTGCAGCGCCAGGTCGTCGACCGCGTGCTGGCCGGCGAGAACAGCCTGGCGGTGATGCCGACCGGCGCCGGCAAGTCGCTCTGCTATCAGCTGCCCGCGGTCGCGCTGCCCGGCACCTGCGTCGTCGTGTCGCCGCTGATCGCGCTGATGCACGACCAGCTCCGCGCCGCCGAGGCGATCGGCATCCGCGCCGCGACCCTGACCTCGGTCGACACCAACCAGGCCGAGACGATCGCGCGCTTCAGGGCCGGGGCGCTCGACCTGCTCTATGTCGCACCCGAACGGGCGTCGGGCGAAAGCTTCCGCACCCTGCTCGGCCAGGCGCCGCTCGCCCTGTTCGCGATCGACGAGGCGCATTGCGTTTCCGAATGGGGGCATGATTTCCGGCCCGACTATCGGCTGCTGCGGCCGCTGCTCGACCATTTCCCGGCGGTGCCGCGGCTCGCGCTGACCGCGACCGCCGATGCGCACACCCGCGCCGATATCCTCGAGCAGCTCGGCATCCCGCAGGCCGGCATGATCGTCGCCGGATTCGACCGCCCGAATATCCGCTATCTGATCACGCCGCGCGACAACACGACGCGCCAGATCGCCGACCTGATCGCCGAGCAGCCGGGCCCCGGCATCGTCTATGCCCAGACCCGCAAGGCAGTCGAGCAGCTCGCCGAGAAGCTCGCCGCGACCGGCCGCTCGACCCGCGCCTATCATGCCGGGCTCGACCCCCATGTCCGCGCGCGGAACCAGGCCGATTTCGTCGCCTCGGAGGATATGGTGATCGTCGCGACGGTCGCGTTCGGCATGGGGATCGACAAGCCCGATGTCCGCTTCGTCGCCCATGCCGGCCTGCCCAAATCGATCGAGAGCTATTATCAGGAGACCGGCCGCGCCGGCCGCGACGGTGATCCGGCAATCGCGCACCTTTTCTGGGGCGCCGAGGATTTCGCCAAGGCGCGGCAGCGGATCGGCGAGGTCGAGCCGCACCGCCAGGCCGGCGAGCGCACCAGGCTCAACGCGCTTGGCGCGCTGGTCGAGACGGCCGCCTGCCGCCGCGCCGTGCTGCTCCGCCATTTCGGCGACCATCCACCCGAGACCTGCGGCAATTGCGACAATTGCCTCAACCCGCCAAGCGCGGTGAATGCGACGGAGGTGGCGAGGAAATTCCTCTCCGCGGTGTTTCGCACGGGGCAGAGCTTTGGCGTCGGCTATATCGAAAGCATCCTGACCGGCCAGTCGAGCGAGCGGAGCCTGATGAACGGGCATGAGGCGCTCTCGGTGTTCGGCATCGCCTCGAGCCCGGAGGAAACGGCGCTGATCAAGCCGGTGGCGCGCGCGCTGCTGCTCCGCGATGCGCTCAGGGCGAATGATTTCGGCGGGCTCGAATTCGGCCCCGGCGCCAGGGCGATCCTGAAAGGCGAGACCGAGGTAGCGCTGATCCTGCCGCCGAAGCGCGAACGGCGAGGGCGGCGCGGGAGTGCTGCACCCAACCCGATCGGCGATCCGCTGTTCGAGGCGCTGCGCGCCAAGCGCCGCGAGCTGGCCCAGGAGGCGCAGGTGCCGCCCTATGTCATCTTCCATGATTCAGTGCTGCGCGAGATGGCGACGATGCGGCCGGCCAACCTCGCGACGATGGCCCGCATCTCGGGCGTTGGCGAGCGCAAGCTGCAGGCCTATGGCGATGCCTTCCTCAATGTGATCCGCGAGGCAGCATGATCCGCCCCATCGACGAAACCATCGCCGTCGCCCCCCAGATCTCGGTCGGAGACGTGCCCGGGCTTGCCGCGGCGGGCTTCGTCGCGATCATCAACAACCGGCCCGATGGCGAGGATGCGGGCCAGCCCGAAGGGGCGTCGATCCGCGCCGCCGCCGAGGCAGCGGGGCTGTCCTATACCGAGATCCCCGTCACCCATGCCGGCTTTTCGGGCAATCAGGTCGATGCGATGGCGGCAGCGCTGAGCGCGGCGAACGGCCCGGTACTGGCCTATTGCCGCTCCGGCACGCGCTCCTGCAATCTCTGGGCGCTGGCCCGCGCGAAGCTCGGCGACAATCCCGACCGGCTGATGGCGAAGGCGGCTGCCACCGGCTATGACCTGAGCGGCATCCGTCCGCTGCTCGATGCGCTCGCGGGCGGCAAATGAACTGGGTTCAGCTCGCCGGGTCGATCGTCGCGATCCTGGCGCTGGCGGGGGTCGCGCGGCTGTTGCGGCTGGGTGAGAGCCGGATCTCGAGCGCAGCCGATGCGCGGCGCATCGCCGAGGAGATGCTCGCCGGGTTCGACGCGCATGCGGCTTTGGTCAGCGAGGACGGTGGCGCGGCGCTGGTTGCCGGCAATGGCGCGATCGCCGTGCTGAAACGCCACGGCGCGCAGGTCGCCGCGCGCCGGCTGTTGCCGCCGCTCACATTCCACGCGGCGGTGGAGGGCGTGACGATCGAGACGGGCGAGCGCCTGTTCGGCAGCGTGACCCTGCTCGGCGTGATCGACAGCGATGTACGGGGGCTGGAAGCGTCACTGACAAGAGTGTAAGCAGTGGCGATGCACCTGCCCAATCCAGTCGATTATGCAGTTCCGGCCTTCATCCTGCTCGTGCTCGCCGAGATGCTCGTCGCATGGGCGAAGGACCGCAGGCGCTATGAGCCGAAGGACACGCTGACCTCGCTCGCGCTCGGCACGGGCAGCACCGTCGCCGGTGCGCTGACCGCCACCCTGCTCTACAATCTGGCGGTGTGGCTGTGGCAGTTCCGCCTCTTCGACATCGGCTATGCGTGGTACTGGTTCGCGCTCTGCTTCGTCATCGACGATTTCGCTTATTATCTGTTCCACCGCTCGGCGCACCGCGTCCGCTGGTTCTGGGCGAGCCATGTCATCCATCATTCGAGCCAGCATTATAACCTGTCGACCGCGCTTCGGCAGACCTGGACCGGCTTCATCTCGATCGCCTTCCTGTTCCGCCTGCCTTTGTTCCTGATCGGCTTTCCGCCCGCGATGGTGTTCTTCGTCGGCGGCCTCAACCTGATCTACCAGTTCTGGATCCATACCGAGGTGATCGGGCGGATGCCGCGCTGGTTCGAGGCAGTGATGAACACGCCCTCGCATCACCGGGTCCATCACGCGACCAACCCGCGCTATCTCGATCGCAACTATGCCGGGGTGTTCATCGTCTGGGATAAATGGCTCGGCAGCTTCGAGCCCGAGCGCGACGACGATGCGCCGCGTTACGGCATCGTCAAGAATCTCGGGAGCTTCAACCTGCTCTGGGCCGCGTTCCACGAATGGGTGGGAATCGCGAAGGATGTGTGGGCAGCGCCGGGATTGCGTGCCAAACTGGGTTATCTGGTGATGCCGCCGGGCTGGAGCCACGACGGCAGCCGCGATACGTCCGAGATCATCAAGGAACGCTGGCTCGCAAAAGAGCGGGCGCGGGAGGGGGCCGAGTGGAAGAAGCCGACATCGTCGTCGTCGGGGGCGGATCGGGCGGAGCGGCGGCAGCCGGCCGGCTGAGCGAGGACGGCCGCTGGTCGGTCGCCCTGCTCGAAGCCGGCGGGCGCAACACGGGCCTGCGCACCCGCGTGCCCGGCTTCCTCGCCTTCCAGACCGAGAAGACCAACTGGCAGTTCGAGACAGTGCCGCAGGCCGGGCTCGGCGGCAGGCGTGGCTATCAGCCGCGCGGGCGCGGGCTTGGCGGATCGAGCGCGATCAACGCGATGCTCTATCTGCGCGGCAACAGATGGGATTACGACAATTGGGCGGCGATGGGCTGCCCGGGCTGGTCCTATGACGAGGTACTGCCCTGGTTCAAGCGGGCCGAGCACAATGCGCGCGGCGCCGATGCATATCATGGCGGCGACGGGCCGCTGTTCGTCAGCGACCAGTGCGATCCGCATCCCGGCTCGGTCGACTTCGTCGAAGCGGCGCGGCAGCTCCAGATCCCGGTCAACGAGGATTTCAACGGCCGCACGCAGGATGGTGTCGGCATCTATCAGGTGACGCAGAAAGGCGGCGAGCGCTGGAGCTCGTCGCGCGCCTATATCGAGCCCGGTGCGAAGCGCGAGACGCTCACCGTGCTGACGGACGTGATCGCGGAGCGCGTGCTGTTCGACGAAGGCCGCGCCTGGGGGGTCGCCTATCTCCAGGACGGCAAGGCCAGGGTGATCCGGGCGCGGCGCGCGGTCGTGCTGGCGGGCGGCGTGTTCGGGACGCCGCAATTGCTGATGCTTTCGGGCATCGGCCCCGGCGGCCATCTGCGCGAGCACGGCATTGCGGTGCGGATCGACCGGCCGGCGGTCGGCGCCAATCTCCAGGACCATGTCGATTATGTCGCCGGGTTCGAGACCAGGGGCCGCTATTTCCTGGGCTCGAGCCTTGCCGGAACGCTGAAGATGGCGGGCGCCGTGGTGCAGTGGATGCGGCACCGGCGCGGCATCATGACGACGCCGTTCGCCGAAGCGGGCGGCTTCATCACCGTCGACCCGGCCTCGCCGGCGCCCGACATCCAGCTCCATTTCGTGCCGCTGGTGCTCGAGGATCACGGCCGCATCAAGGTGAAGAGCCACGGCTTTTCCTGCCATGCCTGTGTGCTGCGGCCGGAAAGCCACGGCACCGTCCGGCTGCAATCGATCGACGCGCGCGCCGCGCCGCTGATCGACCCCGCCTTCCTGGCTGACCCGCGCGACATGGCGCTGCTCAAGAAGGGCGTCCGGGCGATGTACCGAATCCTGGAAACGCCGCCGCTCGCCAGTCACAAGGGGCGCGACCGCTATCCGATCGATCTCGACGACGATGACGCGCTGGAGCGGCTGATCCGCGCGCGGGCCGACACCATCTACCACCCGGTCGGCACCGCGCGGATGGGATCGGACGAGATGGCGGTGTGCGACCCTAAGCTGCGCGTGCGCGGGGTGGAGGGGCTCTATGTCGCCGACGCGTCGATCATGCCCAAGCTGATCTCGGGCAACACCAACGCGCCCTCGATCATGATCGGCGAGCGCTGCGCCGATTTCGTGAAGGCCGATCTCGCCGACTGATTTCCCCCGCCTTTTTCCAGCGCGCGTTCAGCTTCGTGCGTATAGCGACACGCGATGGACAGAAAGACGTTGAACCGGATCGGGCTTGCCGCCGCGATCCTACTGGTGCCGGGCGGCCTCATCCTCGGTGCTGGGCTTGCCGCGCGGCGCTATCGCAAGCGGACGGAGGACGCTGACGCCGCGAAGGCCGATAGCCAATAACGTCATCCCGGCGACGCCCCCTACGCACGAGAAAAAAAGGGCCGGTGCGTTGCCGCACCGGCCTTAGGTCGTCCGCAGGAGGAACGAGGTGAGGGGCCGGCCTTCGCCGGCCCCAAACTTTCAATAATGATAGGCGCGCTCGCCATGCTCGGTGATGTCGAGGCCTTCGACCTCTTTCTCTGCCGAGATGCGCATGCCCCAGGTCTTGTCGATCAGGATGAACAGCACCGCGGCACCGATGCCCGACCATGCCAGCGTCACACCGACCGCCCAGATCTGGGTGATCACCTGACCGACCATGTCGTAGGTGCCGGCGATCATCGTCCCGGGCTTGGTCGAATAATCGGCGATGCCCTGGCCACCCAGATAGGGTGCGTCGAGGACGCCGGTCATGATCGCGCCGGTGATGCCGCCGATGCAGTGAACACCGAACACGTCGAGCGAGTCGTCATAGCCGAACATCGACTTCACCTTGCTGACGAAGAAGAAGCAGATCGGCGACACCATGAGACCGAGCACGACCGAGCCCATCGGCCCGGCATAGCCCGACGCCGGGGTGACGGCGACGAGGCCGGCGACCACACCCGAGGCTGCGCCGAGCAGCGACGGCTTGCCGCGCACGATCTGCTCGACGAGCAGCCACGACATGCCGGCCGCGGCGGTCGCGACGAAGGTGTTGATGAAGGCGACGCCGGTGACGCCGTTCGATTCGAGGTTTGAACCAGCGTTGAAGCCGAACCAGCCGACCCACAGCAGGCTGGCGCCGATCATGGTCATGGTCAGCGAGTGCGGCGGCATCGGCTCTTTCGGGAACCCGATCCGCTTGCCGAGCAGCAGGCACATCACGAGACCGGTGATGCCGGCGTTGATGTGAACCACGGTGCCGCCCGCGAAATCGAGCGCGCCCCACTGGAACAACATGCCCGCATCGGCATTGGCGGCATCGAGCGCCGACTTGCCGGCAAGCGCCGCGGTGGCGATTGCGTCCGGGCCATCCCAGCACCACACCATGTGCGCGATGGGGAAGTAGACGAACGTCACCCAGAGCGCGGTGAACAGCATCAGCGGCGAGAATTTCACCCGCTCCGCGACACTGCCGATGTACAGTGCCGGCGTGATGCAGGCGAAGGTCATCTGGAAGCAGATGTACACATATTCAGGGATGTACACGCCGTTCGAGAAAGTGGCCGCCTTGCTGTTCGCGTCGACCCCCATCAGAAAGGCCTTGGAGAAACCGCCGAAGAACTTCGCGGTGACGCCGCTGCCCGTGGTGAAAGCCTCGGAATAGCCATAGGTGACCCAGATCACCGCGACCATGCAGACGATCATCAGCGTCTGCGTGAGCACCGACAGCATGTTCTTGGTGCGGACCAGGCCGCCATAGAAGAGCGCCAGGCCCGGTACCGACATCATCAGCACCAGCAGCGAGGATGTCAGCATCCAGGCGGTATCGCCCTTGTCGATGGTTGCGGCCGGGATCGGCGACGCAGCGGCTGCCGCAGCCTGCGCCCAGGCGGGCATGGCGGCGAAGATCGCCGCTGCCCCGAGACCGGCGATGCCGGCGTATTTCAATGCATGCTTCATCACTGCCCCCTTACTCACAGCGCGGTTTCATCGGTTTCGCCGGTGCGGATGCGCACCGCCTGGCCGACATCGAGAACGAAGATCTTGCCGTCGCCGATTGCGCCGGTGTTGGCCGAAGCCTGGATCGATTCGACCACCTTGGCGGCGAGATCAGCCGCGCAAACGACCTCGATCTTGATCTTCGGCACCATGTTGGTGCTGTATTCAGCGCCACGGTAGATTTCGGTCTGGCCCTTCTGTCGGCCAAAGCCCTTCACCTCGGTCACGGTCATGCCCGCGACGCCGATCTCGGTGAGTGCCTCGCGGACCTCGTCGAGCTTGAATGGCTTGATGATGGCAATGATGAGTTTCACCGGCGCCCCTTTCGCTATTGTCCCGAAGGTGCAGACAGCAATGGTCGTGCCAGAATCGAAAATGGCGCGATTCCGCGTCATTTCCCGAAAGTAAATATTACCGAAAAGTGAAATTTTGTGCAGCTGCGAAGGGCTGCCTAAGATTCAGGCAGCGTCAGCGATGACTTTGCGTGCAGCGGCCTCGTCTTCGTCATCCACCATCACGCGGACCGGGATGAACAGCGCGCTGCCGTCGGCGATGCTCGCATTGCCGTCAAGCGCGATCGCCGGAATCCCCTCTGATTCCAGGCGACCAATCAGGATGAAAGCCAGGTTCCGGTCAAACCGGCCAATTTCGACAAGGGCCATCAGGAAATGACGCGCGTCGGATTGCGGACCGGCAGGCCATCAATGCTCTTCGTCCGCACGGCATATTTGGCGAAGCGTACCTCGTCGCCGTGAGTCGCGTGATATTTGCTGAGCGTCTCCCGTTCGCGCTCGAAGCGCAGATGCGGCACGCCCCAGCCGCAACTCGTCTGCACCTGATCGACCGCAATCTCGAAAATCTGGCGCGTGCCGGGCAGGAGCGTGAAGTGAGTCGCGAGCTCAGCCCAGCGATCGTCCTGCGGCAGGATCGCGGTGCCTCGGCCATAGATACGCAAGATCAGCGCCGGTTTGTCGAATGCGCAGAACATGAGGGTGATCCGGCCATCGGCGGCGAGATGCGCGTTGGTCTCGTTGCCCGAGCCGGCGACATCCAGATAGGCGACGCGCTTGTCGCCCAGCACGCGGAAGCAATCCATGCCCTTGGGGCTGAGGTTGATCCGGGCGCCCGGTGCCGCGGTGGCGACGAAAAAGAGCGGCTGGCGCCCGATAAAGGCCCGGTGATCGTCAGTCAGAGCGTCGAAGAATTCGGCCATGATAGCATCATCCCGTCATGCCGGCGCACGTCGGCATCTCCCTCGATCGAGCGGGACGCCCATAGCGAGGAGAGCTGCGCTTTCGCCGGGGCGACAATGAAAGGCAAGCCTCGCCGGCTCAAACCACGCGCGGCACGCGCGGCCGGCCGAGCGGGCATTCGAGGCTCGCGCGATCCCAGCCGCCGAGATCGGCGGCGACATCATAGGTCGACTGGCAGAAAGCGAGCAGGGCCCTGTCTGGATCGGCGGCGCTGCGCACTGAATCATAAGGCAGGAGGAACTCGCCCATCTCCGCATTATAGGCTGCCTCGGCCGGTTCGACCTTCGCCTCGGCATAGCCGGCGGGCGCGGGATAGGCATAAGCGTAGAAGGCCGCATGCGGATAGGCGTCGCTGCCGGGCCAGAAGCCGATGCTTGCTTCCTCATGGCTATAGGCCTCGCACGTCACGGCATCGGGCAGTCCAGGCAGGCCGCCTGGATGGCGCGGCGCGACACGGCCCGAGAAACGCGTCGAGGCGAGATCGAAGCTGCCCCAGAAAAGATGGATCGGGGACGCCTTGCCGAGAAAGCCGGTGCGGAAGGTCCCGAACACGCGCTGGACCTGGACCAGCGCGCGCCAGAAGCGGCGTGCCGCATCGCCGTCATAGGGACGGGCCTCATGATCCTCGGCAAAGGGGAGCGCACCCGGCATTTCGCTCGGCTTGCCGTCGAATGACGTCTTGACGCCAAGGTCGCCGAGCGCGGCTACCACTGCGGCGTGGAAATCTGCGATGCCGCCCGGTTCGAGAGCAATCGTCCGGACAGCACCATCGCTGTCGGCAAGGATGAGGCGATCAGCGATCAGATCGAAATCGATCTGGAGGATGCGGGGGCCGCACGGGATCGGCGATGTCGTCAGTCCGCGGGCGGTGAGATAGAGCGGGACGTGCCAGCTGTGATTGAGCCACGGGGCCAGCGCGAGCCTGACCTTGCCGATGATCTGCGCGCGGAGCTGGAGCCCGATCGCTGTCTCGCGCCATTCGAGCCAGTCAAGCTCGGGCCAAAGTGCGGATGGTTGCATCATGACACCTAGTAGTCGCCTCTCGCCCGCACTAGCATACCCTAGGAGGGGCGAGATGTTTGTTTTCTGGTGGCAGGGCAGGGGGTTTCTGACACTCCTGACCGTGGTCGCGATGGCGATCATGATCGGCATGATCGCCGATGCGGCTCATTTGCCCTCCTGGACGCGCCTGTTCTGGGCCGTCGTCCTGCTCGTTGCCGCGCCGGTCAACTGGCTGATCGGCACGCGGTTGAATGTCAAGCGACGCGGTTACGCGCCGCCCGCCACGCTCATGCGGCGGTTCCTGTACCGGGCGCCGCATAAATTCATGTCGTTGCCAATGGAGAGCTGGTCGATCGTGATGGTGATCGTGGCGACCGGCCTCGTGCTCCAATCGGCGCTGGTCCGCTAAACCGCCGTACCGCCCACTGTCAGCCCGCTGACCAGCAGGGTCGGCTGCCCGACGCCTGCCGGGACGCTCTGCCCGCCCTTGCCGCACATGCCGACGCCTTCGTCGAGCGCGAAATCATTGCCGATGCCAGTCACCTTGGTCAGCACGCTCGGGCCGTCGCCGATCAAGGTCGCGCCCTTGATCGGGGCGCCGAGCTTGCCGTTCTCGACCAGATAGGCCTCGGTGCAGGAGAAGACGAACTTGCCCGAGACGATATCGACCTGGCCGCCGCCGAAGCTCTTGGCGAAGATGCCGTTCTTCATCCGTGCGAGCAGCTCGGCGGGATCGTCCTTGCCGGCGCGCATGAAGGTGTTGGTCATGCGCGGCATCGGTGCATGGGCGAAGCTCTCGCGACGGCCATTGCCGGTCGGCGCGACGCCCATCAGGCGGGCATTGAGGCGATCCTGGATATAGCCCTTGAGGATGCCGTCCTCGATCAGGATGTTCTCCTGGGTCGGCGTGCCCTCGTCGTCGATCGAGAGCGAGCCGCGCCGGTCGGCGATCGAGCCGTCATCGATCACGGTGACGCCGGGGGCTGCGACGCGCTCGCCGATCCGGCCCGAAAAGGCCGATGTGCCCTTGCGGTTGAAATCGCCTTCGAGCCCGTGGCCGATCGCCTCATGGAGGAGAATGCCGGGCCAGCCCGGCCCGAGCAGCACGGTCATGTCGCCGGCGGGGGCAGCGACTGAATCGAGATTGACCACTGCCTGGGCAAGCGCCTCGTCGATCGCACGGTTCCAGGTCTCGGGCTGCATCAGATCATTGTAGAGATAGCGGCCGCCCATCCCGAAATTCCCGGTCTCGCGCCGGCCATTCTGCTCGACCACGATCGAGACGTTGAGGCGGACCAGCGGGCGGATGTCGGTCGCGACGAAGCCGTCGGCGCGGACGATCTCGACCACGCTCCAGCTGCCCATCAGCGACACCGAAACCTGCGCCACCCGCGGATCGCGCGCGCGGGCGGCGGCATCGATCGTCTGGCAGAGATTCACCTTGTCGGCGAAGGGGACGAGGTCGAGCGGATCACTATCGGTGTAGAGATGGCGGTTGGTGGCGCGCGGCGGCGGCGCCTTGGCGCTCGCTGACGGATCGATCAGCGCCATCGTCCCGGCGGCGCGGCCGATCGCGGCGGCGCTCAACTCATTGGCATGGGCAAAGGCGGTGGTCTCGCCCGAGACGGCGCGCAGGCCGAAGCCGGAATGCGTGTCATAGGAGGCGGTCTTCAACCGGCCGTCATCGAACCCGAATGCTTCGGACTTGCGATACTGGAGATAAAGTTCGCCATCATCGGCCTTGGCGAGCGCTGACGCCGTGAGGCGCTTCGCCTCGGCGGGATCGAGCTGGCCATCATGATAGAGAAAGGAGCGGGGGTCTGAGAGGCTGGTCATGCCCCGCAATATAGGGGGCTTAAATGCTGGCGCCAGCAGGATGATCAGGCAATGTCGATTGGTCGACGCCGTCCGCCGGGCCGCCGATCAGCACGAAGCGCCGGTCGCAATAGCCGCAATCGACATAGCCAAGCTCGTCGATCTGGAGGAACACGCGCGGATGGCCGAGGGCGGCACCGCCGGGAATGTCGCTGGCGCCGTCACAGGCGACACGACTGTGGCTGACGCGGAGGGTTTCGGGCGGGGCGATCATGACGCGCGGATAGCAAGGCCGGGCCGCCGCTTCAATCGCCTCCTTTGCCTGCTCGGGCTTGCCAATCGCATTGATCCTCCCGCAGGTTGGACGGATCATGAAGGGGGTCGGGATGAATTTACGATGTGTCGGCATCGCGGCGGCCCTGCTGATGGCGGCCAATGCCGCCTCAGCGCAATTGATGCAGGACGGTAAGCCCGCCGCACCAAGCCCCAGACAGGCCGAGAGCGGCGGGTTCGCGGTAATTCAGATGGCGTCGGACAACCAGGACCGCTTTCACGCCGAATGGGAAACATCGACGCCGGGTGCGAATCTGACGACGACGACGGAAACGGTCCGCAACGCACCGATCTTCACGTTCCTGGTTTTCACCGGCTGCAAGGCCGACGCCGCCGGCAATTGCAACGTGACAGCCGATTTCCATGTCATCGGCCCGCAGGACAAGGGCTCGGAGGAATATTCGACCGCGAAGGATGCGCCGGTATGGATGAAGAAACCACCGGCGAAAAATATCCTGTTCCTGTCCGACGCGTCGCTCGGACTGCGCATCGAAGACAAGGATCCGCTCGGGGCCTACATCGTGCGCGCCGTCGTCACGGATCATGTCGCCAATATCACGTTGAAAACCGAACAGACCCTCACCGCCGTGGAAGCAAAGTGACTTGCCACCGGCGCCATTCGGCCTAAGGCCCGCCCATATGACCGAAGCAGCGATTGCAATCGAGGGTCTGTGCAAGACCTATGCGGGCGGCAAGCGCGCGCTCGATGACGTTTCGTTCGAGGTGCCGCGCGGCACGATCTTCGGGCTGCTCGGCCCGAACGGCGCCGGCAAGTCGACATTGATCAATATCCTGGCTGGCCTCGTCAACAAGACAAGCGGCAAGGCCTCGATCTGGGGCTTCGACATCGACCAGCACCCGCGCAACGCCAAGGTGTCGATCGGGATCGTCAACCAGGAGATCCTGTTCGACCCCTTCTTCACGCCATTCGAGACGCTCGAGATCCAGGCAGGGCTGTACGGCGTGCCCAAGGCGAAAAGGCGCTCGATGGAGCTGCTTCGCGCAGTGCATCTCGACGACAAGGCCAACGCCTATGCGCGCACGCTCTCGGGCGGGATGAAGCGGCGGCTGATGGTGGCCAAGGCAATGGTCCATTCGCCGCCGGTGCTGGTGCTCGACGAACCGACCGCCGGCGTCGATATCGAGCTTCGCCAGCAGCTCTGGGCTTATGTCCGGTCGCTCAACGCACAGGGCGTGACGGTGGTGCTGACGACTCATTATCTCGAGGAAGCCGAGCAGCTGTGCGACCGGATCGCGATCATCAACCATGGCAGGGTGATCGCCAACAAGCCGACCCGCGAACTGGTCGGCATGGCGACCGAGAAGCTGGTCGAGGTCACGGTCGATCGTGACGTCGCGACGCCACCCCAGGCGACCTGCTTCCAGAAGATCGAGCTCAAGGGCACGCGTACCCTCGCCATCACCTATGCCAAGGACAAGGTGAATGCCGGCGAGGTGCTCGCCGCCGTCCAGGCTGACGGATATGGTATCGTCGACGTTTCGACCCGCGAGGCCGATCTCGAGGACGTGTTCCTGAACCTCACACGGGCGTCAAATGCGTAAATGACCCATATATCCGACGTCCTGATCATCGGCTCCGGCGCCGCCGGCCTCACCGCTGCCCTCAACCTCGCGGACCGGTTCAAGGTGACGGTCCTTGCCAAGGGCGGCCTCAACGAGGGATCGACTGCCTGGGCGCAAGGCGGGATCGCAGCTGTGCTCGAGCCGGGAGACACGTTCGAGAGCCATATCGAGGACACGATGATTGCCGGCGCGGGACTCAATGACCGCGCCACCGTCGAATTCGTCGTCGAGCAGGCACCGCGCGCGATCGAGCGGCTGACCCGGCTCGGTGTGCCGTTCAGCATGGACGGCAATGCGCCGCACCTGACCCGCGAGGGCGGGCACAGCCATCGCCGCATCGTCCATGTCGACGACGCGACCGGCTGGGCGGTTCAGGTCGCGCTGCAGACCGCTGCCGAGGCGCATCCCAACATCACCCTGGTGCCCGACATGGTCGCGATCGACCTCGCCACCAGCCGGCATGAGGAGCGCTATTCGGGCGCGGGCAATGTCTGGGGCGTCTATGCCGTCAACCGCACCACCGGCCGTGTCGAATTGTTCACTGCCCGTGCCACCATCCTCGCGACCGGCGGGGCAGGGCGGACCTATCTCTTCTCGACTGCGCCGCGCGGCGCGACCGGCGACGGCATCGCGATGGCCTGGCGGGCCGGGTGCCGCGTGTCGAACATGGAATTCATGCAGTTCCACCCGACCTGCCTCTATAATCTGGAGGTCAAGAATTTCCTGATCACCGAGGCAGTGCGCGGCGAGGGCGGCCGCCTGCTGATTCCGGAAACCGGCTATCGCTTCATGCCCGATTTCGACGAGCGGGCCGAGCTCGCCCCGCGCGACGTGGTGGCGCGGGCGATCGACCATGAGATCAAGCGGCTCGGGCTCGATTATGTCCATCTCGACATCAGCCATCGCGGCCCCGAGTTCGTGAAGGAGCATTTCCCCAATATCCACGAAAAGCTGCTCGGGCTCGGCATCGACATGACGAAGGAGCCGATCCCGGTCGTACCGGCGCAGCATTATACCTGTGGCGGGATCGTGATCGACCTTGACGGCCGTACCGATCTTCCCGGGCTTTATGCGGCGGGCGAATGCAGCGAATCGGGGCTGCACGGCGCCAACCGCCTCGCCTCCAACTCCCTGCTCGAATGCTTCGTGTTCGGCGAGGCGACCGCGCGGCACATCGCCGCGCACTGGGACGCGCTGCCGCCGCCGCCCGCGATCCGTCCCTGGGACGAAAGCCGGGTCGCCGATTCCGACGAGGAAGTCGTCATCAAGCAGAACTGGACCGAGATCCGACGCTTCATGTGGAATTATGTGGGCATCGTCCGGACGACCAAGCGGCTCGAGCGCGCGCAGCACCGGATCAAGCTGCTGACCGGCGAAGTCGAAGACTATTACGGCCATTTCCGGGTGACGCCCGACCTGATCGAGTTGCGCAACCTGCTCCAGACCGCTGACCTGATCGTCCGTTCCGCGCTGCACCGCCATGAATCGCGCGGGCTTCACTATACGCTCGATTATCCGGAGATGCTGCCCGAGGCAGTGGATACGATCCTCGTCCCGTAACCGGGGATCTGCCGATCCGCGACCGCGCGTCGTGGGCAGTGATGGGCGCTGCGCTGGCATGGCAGCTGGGCGCGGGCGGAGCGGGGGTGAATATTCACTTTGGGCCGCAACCGAAAATCCAGCAAGGAGGCGCCCATATGAGCTGCGTCTTCCAACGCGCGATCGGGGTTAGCGGCCATTGCCCCGCAAGGGGGGTGGTTCCCAGTCCGGCCGCCAGCCAGCGCACCTGACGCACGCTCCCGCCATACCAGCGTGCGTGTGCGCCGAAATCATTGCGCAAGGCAATCGCATGGACGATTCTTCCATCCGGAAGCTGGTGATAGTCGAAAATATTACGCTGGAGGCGCCCGTCTTCCGCGATGACCGAGCGTGCGAAGTACACTCTCGCCCAATCGAGGCGGCGCGGAATGGCGAAATCGATCCGACGCGCCGCCTCATCCGTTCTCGCAGGGACGGGCATGACGCGAAATCCCGTTGCCGCAATCATTGCCAGCACGGTGGCGGTCGCTATCCGCGGACGGGATTTCGCATCGCGTATCAGGATCCATGCCATGATGCCCAGCAGTGGCAATATCCATTTGAAATAATGGATATTGCCATATTGCCACAGTCCGCTTGGCAGAAGATCGATATAAGCGACGAGGATCAGCGTATAGGCGGCCGCCGCTGACAGCAGGCATGCCGCATACCCGCGCTGCGCCGCATCATCGCGGGTCGCGAGCGTGAAAAGGCTGCCGCAGAGCCCAAGAAATACCCAGGGCATTCGGCTAAGCAAAGCCCTGCCGCTTGGAAACCACGGCTCCGGATCGATGAACAGGACGGACGCTTTCCAACCAAGCGTCGCGAAGGAGAACCCAACATCGGCGGACATGCGCACATAATCGGTGTTGTTGGGGCCGTAGATTGAAAGATGGAGCAGCGCATAAACGCCAAGGATCAGAGTCGCGCCGAGCCCCGCAGCCAAGACCAACCGCCACTCGAGCAGGCGGTGCCGAGCAAGAGCAAATGCCGAATATCCCCCCAAGAACAGAACGACCACGGCATCCGTGGGCCTGGTCAGCGGAATCATCGCGGCGCCGAGCCCCATCGCGCTGGCGTCGCGCATTCGGATCGGCATCCGCCCAACCGCGATATCGCCGGTCTTTGCCATCAACCACCAGATCAACGCGGCCGACAGCGTCGTTGTCCAAGGCTGCACCCAGCTATGCCATAATTCGCTTGGCCACAGTACGGTGGCAAGGAGGATAAGCAGCGCCGTTCCGGGCTTGACGCCGAGATGGCCGGCCACCCGGGCAACTGATTGCGCCATGATACCGACGCAGATCAGGTCAACCGGCAGAAACGGATTGTTGGGCAGCACGAAGACGAAGGGCGCGGCAATAAATGCATAAAGCAGCGGGTACCAGTGGCTGGCGGGCGACAGGTCGTCCGAGGCAAAGGCCTGGGCGGATCGCAAATAGGCGCTCTGATCGGCCCAATGCTGCCATGTGTGGCCGGTGAAAAGGCCGATCGGACCTGATTTGAGGATGCACAAGAGGAAATAAACGGTTGTGGCGAGAATCCCCGGCCACCAGCGCGCCCAAATATACGCTGTTATCCCTCGAAACGGGCGACCATCGCAGGCTGTTGCTACGCCGCTCACGGCGCCCGTCTTAAGGCCGGATCTGATCGAAACAACTCCCCAGTTACAGTCAGTTGATTATTTCTGACGTTCCGGGGAGACGGTGCGCGATGATTGGCTATCACTGCTTCCACCACCGCCTTCATCAGCGCCTGGCGCTGAGGGATCGGCCTGGCCGTATCGCCGATCATCACGCTGCGGCTGTCCGGCGCCATCAAGGCGAGCGCGCTGGCGGTCGGCTGCGGCGATTCGAAACGACGCAATTTCTGTGTCTATATCCGGCCGGGCGACGCCGCTTTCGAGATCAACCATGTGATCGAGCGCCGCGATATCTGAGGCGGCGAAAGGCCATCCGGCAGCGTCGTCGAACTCTCTAATGAAATCAGCAGGCTGGAGCGCGGGTCCAAGGACCGCTTTACCGCGCGCCCTGTTCGCTTCACCGCAACGCTCGAGCGATAGGGATTCCGCAAGGAGATTCCGTGTCTAATGGTGTAGGAAGGGGGATGGGGCTTTATTTGGTGACTCAGATTCTACCATTTCATCTTCCAAAGCCGGCAGCGGCAATCCTGCTCGCCGCCGCCCTTTGCGCGTGCGGCCATGACACCCGAACTCATATCGCCATCGGCGCGCCGGCCGCGCCCCGGCCGATACCGATGCCTTCGCCAGCCTATAGCGTGGTGATTCCCGTACCGGCGCCCACACCCAGACCGATCAGGGCACCCGAGGCGCTTGTCTCCAACATCTCGATGCTCACCCGCAATTTCAATGGCCGGGTCGGCATTGCGGTGCGCAGTATCGACCAGGGATGGACGGTCGACAGCAATGGCGACATCCGCCTGCCGCAGCAGAGCGTCAGCAAGCTGTGGGTGGCGATGACGGTGCTCGACTATCGCGATTCGGGGCGGCTCAGGCTCGAGGATCCGGTCGTCCTGACCAAGGATGACTTCACCCTGTTCCACCAGCCGGTCGCAGCGTTGATCAAGGGCGACGGCTATCACACCACGATCGGCGAGCTGCTGCACCGCGCGCTGACGATGAGCGACAATACCTGCAACGATCGGCTGCTGCGCTATGTCGGCGGCCCTGCGGCGGTCCGTGACTTCATTCGTCGCAAGGGGCTGGGCGATATCCGCTTCGGCCCGGGCGAGAAATTGCTGCAGAGCGCGACCGCCGGGCTCGAATGGAAGCCCGAATTCGCCTTCGGCAACGCCTTTACCCGCGCCCGCGCTCGCCTGCCCCAGACAGCGCGGATCCAGGCGTTCGAGCGCTATGTCGCCGATCCGCCGGACGGCGCCGCACCGGAAGCGATTGCCGGCGCGCTCGCCAAGCTCAAGCGCGGCGAGCTGCTGTCGAAGGATTCGACTGACCTTCTCATCGGGACGATGGAATCGTCGAAGACGGGCAAGCAGCGGATGCATGGCGCGGTGCCCGCCGGCTGGAGCTTCGGCCACAAGACCGGCACCGGCCAGGATCTCGGATCGCGCACCGCCGGCTATAATGATGTCGGGCTGCTGATGGCGCCCGATGGCCACAGCTATGCGATCGCCGTGATGATCGGCGACACGCCGAAGTCGATTCCCGAGCGCCAGGCGCTGATGCAGGGCGTGGTGATGGCAGTGGTCGCGAGCAACAATGGGGGTCAGAGCCTCGCCTCGGCGGGGCGCAGCACCGCGCCCGAGCGTTGATGACAGCGAATTAATCGCGACGGGCTTGGGGCAAGCGCCTCACGCTGCTATCCCCCGGCAATGGCGTCCAACCACCTCTATCTCGTCGACGGTTCCGGCTATATCTTCCGCGCTTATCACC
Organism: Sphingomonas oligophenolica; assembly: GCF_039522915.1. NCBI lineage: Bacteria > Pseudomonadati > Pseudomonadota > Alphaproteobacteria > Sphingomonadales > Sphingomonadaceae > Sphingomonas > Sphingomonas oligophenolica. The sequence goes on along the minus strand of NZ_BAAAEH010000067.1, from coordinate 27,760 downwards.
GGCTTCCGCCGCTGACGAACGTGCATGGCGAGCCGGTCGGCGCGGTCTATGGCTATACCACCATGTTGTGGAAGCTCGCCGACGAGCTCCACAAGGCCGACGGGCCGACTCATATGGCTGTGATCCTCGACAAATCGAGCCATACTTTCCGCAATGAGCTGTACGACCAGTACAAGGCCCAGCGCCCGCCGCCCCCCGAGGATCTGATCCCGCAATTCCCGATGATCCGCGATGCGACGCGCGCCTTTTCGCTGCCGTGCATCGAGGAAGAGGGGCTCGAAGCCGACGATATCATCGCGAGCTATGCCAAGGCCGCGCTGCGCGAGGGCTGGTCAGTCACGATCGTCAGCTCGGACAAGGACCTGATGCAGCTGATCGAGCCCGGGCTCGACCTGTACGACACGATGAACAACCGCCGGCTCGGGCCCGAACATGTCCTGGAGAAGTTCGGCGTGATGCCTGACCGGCTCGGCGACGTGCTCGGCCTGATGGGCGACAGCGTCGACAATGTGCCGGGCGTGCCCGGCGTCGGCCCGAAGACCGCCGCCAAGCTGATCCAGGAACATGGCGACCTGGAAGGCGTGCTCGCCGCCGCGCCGTCGATGAAGCCGGGCAAGCTGCGCGACAATCTGATCGAACATGCCGACAATGCACGCCTGTCGCGCGTGCTGGTGACGCTGAAGGACGACGCGCCGCTGAAGGATTCGCTCGAGGAGCTCGCGCTGCAGGGCATTCCCGAAGCGCCGCTGCGCGCTTTCCTCGAACATCACGGCTTCAAGTCGCTGCTCGCCAAGCTTTCCGCCGTCGCCGATGCCCCGGTCGAGGCGCCGAAGAGCGTACCACAGGAGGAAGACCCGCCCTGTGACCATGACGGCTACGAGACGGTGGTCGACGTGGCGGCACTCGATGCGTGGATCGCAAAGGCGCGCGCCCAGGGCTGGATCGCGATCGACACCGAGACCACCGGCGTCGATGCGACGCGCGCCGAGCTGGTCGGGATCAGCATGGCGCTCGAGCCGAACAAGGCCTGCTACATTCCGCTCGCGCATGGCGGCACCGGGCTGTTCGCGGAAAAGCCCGATCAACTCACGCCCGCCATCGCGCTGGAGAAGCTGGGGCCGCTGTTCGAGGACCCAGCCGTCCTCAAGATCGGGCATAATCTCAAATATGACATGATCGTGCTCGGCCGGCTCGGCATCGACGTGGCGCCGCATGATGACACGATCCTGATGAGCTTCGATCTCGATGCCGGCCTGCACGGCCACGGCATGGACGAGCTCGCGGCGACTCACCTCTCGCACAGCTGCATCGCCTTCAAGGACGTCGTCGGCACCGGCAAGAGCCAGCGAAGCTTCAACGAGATCGATCTGAAGGCGGCCACCCGCTATGCCGCCGAGGACGCCGACGTGACGCTCAGGCTGTGGCGGCGCTTCAAGCCGCGGCTCGTCGCCGAGGGCGCGACCCGGATCTATGAGATGGTCGACCGTCCGCTCGCCCCGGTGATCGCGCGGATGGAGCGGCACGGCGTCAAGGTCGATCGCGAGAAGCTCGCCCAGCTCTCGACTGAGTTCGCGCACTCGATCGCAGCGCTCGAAACCGAGATCCACGGCCTTGCCGGCGGGCCCTTCACGATCGGCAGCCCCAAGCAATTGGGCGACGTGCTGTTCGAGCGGATGGGCATCAAGGGCGGCCGCAAGGGCAAGTCAGGCGTCTATTCGACTGACGTCACCGAACTCGAACGGATCGCCGCGGACAAGGACTCACCCGGCAAGGTGATTGCAGCGCGGGTGCTCGACTGGCGCCAGCTCTCCAAGCTGAAGAGTACGTACACCGACGCGCTCCAGGCGCAGATCAACCCCGAGACCGGCCGCGTCCACACCAGCTACTCGTTGACCGGCGCCCAGACCGGGCGGCTTTCCTCGACTGACCCCAATCTCCAGAACATCCCGATCCGTACCGAGATCGGCCGCCAGATCCGCGACGCCTTTGTGGCGGAACCCGGCAACGTGCTGCTTGCCGCCGATTATTCGCAGATCGAGCTACGGCTGGCAGCGCATATGGCCGATGTCCCCGCGCTCAAGGAAGCCTTTGCCAGCGGCGCCGACATCCACAGCATGACGGCACAGGAATTGTTCGGCGAGGTCAATCGCGACACCCGCGGCCGCGCCAAGACGATCAACTTCGCGATCCTCTACGGCATTTCGCGCTGGGGGCTGGCCGGGCGGCTCGACGTGACGGCGGACGAGGCGCAGGGGATGATCGACCGCTATTTCGAGCGCTTCCCGGGTATCAACCACTATATCGTCGAGACCACCGAAAAGGCGCGCGACAAGGGCTATACCGAGACCTTGTTCGGCCGGAAGACGCATTTCCCTCGGATCAAGTCCAAAGTGCAGCATGAGCGCCAGGGGGCCGAGCGCGCCGCGATCAATGCGCCGATCCAGGGCACCAGCGCCGACATCATCAAGCGCGCGATGGTGCGAATGGGGCCGGCCTTGGCCGATGCCGGGCTGCCGCATGTCCGCATGCTGCTCCAGGTGCATGACGAACTGGTGTTCGAGCTGCCCGAAGGCGATGTCGACGCGGCGCGGCCGGTGATTGAGCGCGTCATGGCGACTGCGGCCGAGCCCGCCATCACACTCAGCGTGCCGCTCGGCATCGAGATCGGTGTCGGCGCAAGCTGGGGTGCGGCGCATTGACCGTAGCTGACGGTATCCCGGATGACCTGAACGCGCTGGCCAAGGGGGGACGGACCAACATCATGGGGTTCCTGCTGCGGCTCGCGGCGCGCCTCCCCTTTCTGTTCATCGCCGGGCGCATCTACGGGCCGGATCTGGTCGGGCGATTCGCGCTCGCCGTCGTCGTCGTCGAGCTCGCCGCCTTGCTGGCGACGCTCGGGCTGAAGCGCGGGCTGGCGCAGGCGCTCTCCTCGACCGACCGGCCGCATATCCATGTCGTCGCCGATGCGATGACGGTGGTGTTCGTCGTCTCGATCCTGCTCAGCGCCCTGCTGATCGCCTTCCCGCAGGTGATGTACCCCGACAGCAAGGTCGAGGGAATGGAGCCATGGCTGCCCTGCATCGTCTTCGCGGTCGCCTGGTCCGATGTGAGCCTCGCAGCGCTTGCCTATCGCCGCAACGTGCAGGCGACGGTGAACGCGCGCGCGATCGTCGAACCCTGGACGATCAGCGCTGGCGCCTGGATCTTCTCGTTCATCTCGCTGCATGACGGCCTCATCCTCTCCTATATGTGTTCGATGACGGCAGCGCTGATCGCGTCGCTCATTCCGTTTTTTCGCAGTTATGGCTTGCCGCGTGGCTGGACGCCGCATGTCGGCAGGCTGTTCGCGCTCGCCCGCCGCAACGCGCCGCTCGCCGGCGCCGACGCAATCGAATGGGGCACGCGCAATGTCGATCGCTTCATCCTCGGCGTGATGTTCGAGCCGAAGATCGTCGGCATCTATTATATGGCACAGCAGGTCGCCTCGATCCCGGGCAAGCTCAAGACCAGCTTCGATCCGATCCTCGGACCGGTGATCACTTCGAGCCTGGCGCGGGGCGACCGCGAGGCGGTTGCCAACCAGGTCCGCCAGGTAGGGTTCTGGATTCTCGCGGCGCAGGTCGGGCTGGCGCTGATGGGATCGATCCCCGGCGAAGCGGTGATGGGCGTGGTCGGGCCCCAATTCGTCGCCGGCACCGCGGCGCTCGGCTTCCTGCTGACGGCGGAGGCGGCCGCCTCGACGGGCGCGGTTTCCGAATCGGCGCTGATCTATATCGCGCGCGTGCAGAATCTGATGATCTCGATCGGGATGCTGTGCTTCCAGATCGGCCTCAGCTTCGCGCTGATCCTGATCATGCGCGGCATGGGCTGGCCCACCAACTATCAGGCGGCGGGGCCGGCCATCGCGCTGTTCACGTCGGTCGGGATCACCTCGATCATCAAGTCGACCTATTTGTCGCGCCTGCTCAAGGCACGGGTGTCGGGCCTGCGCCTGCCGCTGGTCTGGGCAGCGCTGACCGCGATCATGGTGGGCACTGCCTTTACTGCCCTGCCCAAGCGATTCGAATGGGCCGAGCTGCTGATCGGCATCCCGGCGATCTGCGCCAGCTATCTGTTCGTGCTGTTCCGCTGGGCATTCGGGCCCGAGGACCGCGCGCTGTTTACCAAGTTGCCCAAGATCGAGGAAGCGACGCTCCCCACCTGAGCGCTTCGCTCAGTGCCGGAAGTGCCGCATTCCGGTGAACACCATCGCGAGCCCGGCATTGTCCGCCGCTGCGATCACCTCGTCGTCGCGGATCGATCCGCCGGGTTGGATCACGGCGGTGGCGCCCGCCTCGACCGCTGCAAGCAAGCCATCGGCGAAAGGGAAGAAAGCGTCCGACGCAACCGCCGAGCCGATGGTGCGCGGTGCCGGCCAGCCCGCCTTTTCGGCCGCATCCTTCGCTTTCCAGGCGGCGATGCGCGCCGATTCGAGGCGGTTCATCTGCCCGGCGCCGATCCCCGCCGTAGCCCCGTCCTTCGCATAGACGATCGCGTTCGACTTGACGTGTTTGGCGATGGTCCACGCAAAACGGCAATCCGCGAGTTCGCGCTCGGTCGGGGTACGCTTCGTCACGACCTTCAGATCGGGCGCGGTGCCGCCGTCGCGGGTCTGAACGAGCCAGCCGCCGGTGATCGACTTTGCCGTCAGGCCGTGGCGCGCCGGATCGGGCAGGTCGCCGGTGAGCAGCAGGCGCAGATTCTTCTTTGCCGCGAAGATCGCCAGCGCTGCCTCATCGGCATCGGGCGCAACCACGACCTCAGTGAAAATTCCCGAGATCGCCCGCGCGGTTGCTTCGTCGAGCGCGCGATTGAGCGCGATGATGCCGCCAAAGGCCGAAACCGTGTCGCAGGCAAAGGCCTCGGCATAGGCCTGTTCGATCGTCGCCGCGGTGGCCACGCCGCACGGGTTGGCGTGCTTGACGATCACGACCGTCGGCGCTGCGTCGCGGAACTCCGCGACCAGTTCGAGTGCCGCATCGGCATCATTGTAATTATTGTAGCTCAGTTCCTTGCCCTGGACCTGCCGTGCCTGGCCGATGCCGCGGACCTGCGGGCCGGCCGCTGTGTAGAAAGCGGCCTTCTGGTGCGGGTTCTCGCCATAGCGCAGCGCCTGGCCGCGCTTGAGCGTGATCGGCATGGTCTCAGGAAGGACCTCTCCCTGGTCGACAAAGCCGAACCAGCTTGCGATCATCCCGTCATAGGTCGCGGTCGCCGCAAAGGCGCTCGCGGCAAGACGCTTGCGCAGCTCATATGACGTCGTGCCGCCGCCGGCATCCATTTCGGCGATCAGCGCCGGATAATCAGCCGGATCAGTGACGATCGCGACAAAGGCGTGGTTCTTCGCCGCCGAGCGGACCATCGACGGCCCGCCGATATCGATATTCTCGATGATCTCCGGCCGCTCAGCCCCCTTCATCACTGTCTGCCGAAAGGGGTAGAGGTTCACCACCACCAGATCGATCGCGCCGATATCATGCTCGGCCATCGATGCGACATGCGCCGGATCGTCGCGCACCGCGAGCAGGCCGCCATGAACCTTTGGGTGGAGCGTCTTGACCCGCCCGTCCATCATCTCGGGAAAACCGGTCAGATCCGAGATATCGCGGACCGCGAGGCCGGCGTCGCGCAGCGCGGCCGCTGTGCCGCCGGTCGAGACGAGCTCGACCCCGTGCCGTGCCAGCGCCTGACCGAGGTCGACGATTCCGGTCTTGTCGGATACCGACAGCAGCGCGCGCGCGATCTTGATGGGAGCCATGAAATCTTCCTGAGAGAGTCGCGGCCCCTCTGCCGTCTCAGGTCGCTCGCTTCAAGGCCCAGCTGACGCTTGCACCGCCGGCGGGCGATTCGCCCGAGACGACGAGCTGCTGAGTCGCCTGCGGCCGGCCCTCGCCGTCGATCCACAGGCTGTCCTCGATCGCGAGCGTGCCGCCGCGGCAGCGGAATTGCCACAAGGCGCCGCCGGGCAAGCGGAGCAACGCTGCCATGCCATCGGCAGTCGGCGAAACGGTTACGCCCTGGCCGAGATGAAAGCGGATCGCGAAAGGCGTCGCGACGAGCTTGCGGCGCTTGCTGGCGGGCAACAGCATATCCTCGCCGCGTATCTCCCGCCCATCGCCCGACAGGATGATCTGGCGGCGATGGAGAAAGCCATAGCGCCTGGCATAGCCGTCATGGCTCGCTTCGATCCGGCTCGAGCTCTCGCTCTCCTGTCGGGCCAGCTCGACCTCGCCGACGCCGCGGCCGAGCGTACCGTCGGCGTGGATCGCCGTCGAATTGCTGTCACCAACGATCAGCGTCGAATGCGCCGCGGTGGTGCGCAGCCCCTCGGCAAGCGCGGCCGGAAGCTGAGCGAGCGCAGCGCGGGCGCCGCCGCAATTGACCACCAGCCGGTTCGGCCCATCGGAGAATTCGAACGCAAGCGTCGAGGCGCACCCGCCCTCAACCAGCCGGGCGACCGGCGGCGGGGCTGCATCCATGATCAGCACGGCGCTGCCTGCGGCGAGCCGCTGATATCCCCAGTCGCGCGCCTGGCGAAGCGGACGGGCGCGCACGCCCGTCGCGGCGATGATCGCATCGATCGTCTCGCCCGGCACCGGGCCGCCGCCCTGCCAGCTCGAAAGGCCGCGATCGCCATGGCAGACGCCAAGCAATGCAGGCACCATCCGCGCCAACACCGTCCCGATCGTGACCGGCTCCTCGAGGCGCCGTGCGGCATAGGTTTCACGCAGCATCGTCAACAGCATGATGATGTCGAGCTGCGCCACCGGCGAACGCGAGACGTTGCCGCCATCCTCGAAGATCGAGATCCCAAGCGCCTTGGCGAGCGCTGCCTCGGTGGCGCCGCGCCTGGCGTCACCGCCGGGGATCAACAGCCCGGCAGCAACCACCCCGCACAAGGCGGCGACGCGCGGGGCGCCCGGAGTGAGCTTGTCGGCGCCGCGATCGATATGCCGGGCGCCCCGTGCGAGCGTATTGAGGACGAGGGACCGATAGACGAGATCGCCGCTCGACAGGATCAGCGGCGCGTGCGCCGTCCAGAACAGGATCCGCCTGCCCCAGAGATCAGCCCGCCACGCAGGTTCGCTGACCGTTTCGGCATGCGCGGCGAGCCAGCGGCGCATCATATCCTCGGCAATCGGCGTCGCCTGGGCGCGCGTCGCGACCGTCGAGAGATCGCGCAGCCAGGCGAAACTGTGGAAATAATCGCTGAAGCCGCGGCTGAAATCGGGCCTGGCGAGATTGAGATCGACGATCCCGCACCGCTCGCCCCGGAAGCTGAGCTCGCCCTCGAGCAGAGCATTGCCGCGGCGGGCATCGCCGAGAAAGGGATCGTCCGGAACCGCGATCAGCTTCAGCGGATGACGACCCTTCAACCTCAGTCCATGGATCGGCGTGCGCCAGGTGAGGCGATGGAAGCGCTCGGTGAGGCGTTCGGCAAGCGACAATCCCTTGTCTCCCCCGAGACGAATCAGCCTTTTGCCTTCCTCGATGCCGTCGGCGCCGGAATCGGGGCCGCCGCCCGTCACCCACCCCTCAGGGCGCGGATATTGGCGGCATAAGCCGATGCCCCGCCGCGAAAGGTCGCCGTGCCCGCGACCAGCGCATCGGCGCCCGCCGCGATCGCAGTCAGTGCGGTTTCGGCGTCAATGCCGCCGTCGACCTCGAGATCGATCGTCAGGCCGGCCTTGTCGATCATCTTGCGGATGCTTTCGATCTTGCGGAGCGCGCTCGGGATGAAGCCCTGGCCGCCGAAACCGGGATTGACGCTCATCACCAGCACCAGATCGACCTCTTCGAGCAGATAATCGAGCGCCTTGGCCGGGGTCTGCGGCGTCAGCACGACGCCGGCACGCTTGCCGAGCTTGCGAATATGCTGGAGGCTGCGGTGCGTATGCGGCCCGGCCTCGACATGGATGCTGATCGTGTCGGCACCGGCCTCGGCGAACTGGTCGAGAAAGGCGTCGACCGGCGCGATCATCAAATGAACGTCGAGCGGCTTGGCGGTGTGCGGGCGGATCGCCTTCACCACGGCGGGGCCGATCGTGATGTTGGGGACGAAATGGCCGTCCATCACATCGACATGGATCCAGTCTGCCCCGGCTTCGTCGACGGCGCGCACTTCCTCGCCGAGCCGCGCGAAATCGGCTGAGAGGATCGAAGGGGCGATACGGACTGGCTGTTGCATGACCGGACCCTCTAGCACGGCTGAGTCGGCCCGCAAGGAAACTCAGCCGCCGCGGCGCAGCCGGGCGATGAAGAAACCGTCGCAACCGCCTTCTTCAGCGAGCATGCCGGGCAGGGTGCGAACCCAGCCGCGCTGGTGCGGCACGATGCCGGCGGGCAGCTCCGCAACCGCGACCGGATCGATCGCGAAATCCGGCTGGCTGGCGAGAAACGCCATCAGCTGCTCTTCACCCTCGGCCTTTTCGAGCGAGCAGGTGGCGTACACCAGCATGCCGCCGGGCTTCACCCATTTCGCGGCGCGGGCGAGGAGCTGGGCCTGGACCCGGGCCATCTCGGCGATCACCCGCGGATTCACGCGGTGGAGCACATCGGGATGGCGTCGGAAGATGCCGGTCGCGCTGCACGGCGCATCGAGCAGAACCGCGTCCGCAGGTTCGGCCGGCGACCATTTCAACAGGTCGGCGGCAATCACCTCGGCCGCGAGATGGGTGCGGGCGAGATTGTCGCGAAGTCGCGCCAGACGACTTTCCGAGGAGTCGACCGAGACGACCGACCAGCCGGCGCTGGCGAGCTGCATCGTCTTGCCGCCGGGCGCCGAGCAGAGATCGAGCACGATCCCTGATCCCTTGCCGATCAGGCGCGCGGGAAGCGAGGCAGCGATATCCTGGACCCACCAGGCGCCTTCCTCGAAGCCGGGAAGCTCGGGCACATGCGCGCCGGCGAGACGGATATGGCCGGGGAGCAGCGACAGGCCGCCCATTTCAGCCGTCAGTTCCTCGGTTCGGGCAGGATCGGCCAAGGTGAGATCGAGCGGCGGCGGCACGGCGATCGCCCGTTCGGCCGCGGCGACCTTCTCCTCGCCCCATGCATTCTGCCAGCGCGCCTCGACATCCTCGGGCAGCGTCGGGAATTCTTCGAGCGTCGCGCCGCCGCGCATCAACGTGCCGAACACGCCGTGAACGAGCTTGCGCGGACCGCCATCGACCAGAGGCAACACCGTCGAGATGGCGGCATGAGGCGGCGTGCCGAGCGCGAGCGCCTGGACCAGCGCGATCCGCAGGGCAAAGCGCGCCTTGGCGTCATCGGGGAGGCGGCTCCGGGTCGCTGAATCGATCAGTGCGTCCAGATCGGGCAGCCGGCGCAGCGCCTCGGCCGCAATGGCATGGGCAAGCGCACGATCGTCGCTGCGCTCTATCCCCTGAGTCGCGCGGTCGAGCGCCGCCTCGAGCGGCAGGCCCTGGCGGAGCACTGCGTCGAGCAGCTTCAGCGCGGCACGCCGGGCCGGGACGCCGGGCGGGTCAGCGGCGGGGTGGTTGGCGTTGCGGTTGGGAGGGCGGGTCAAGGCACTTGAACTCATATCGTGAAGGGAGGATGGGGCAGCTACAGCATCCGGGATGAACCGCCATGGGCCGCCGCCCGCCACATGTGAAGCCGCCGGCTTATCTTTCCAGGAACAAGCCGGTGCCCAAACCCGATCCCAAGCCGGCCTCCGGGACCCAGGAGGATCCGCTTGGCCTCGACCCGACGCGCTATGGCGATTGGGAACTCAAGGGCATCGCCGTCGACTTCTGAGTCGATCAGGACCCGCGACTGCCCTGTCTATTCGAGCAGGTCCTTCAGCTTGCCGACCGTATTCCAGTTCCGCATCGTCGCGAGCTTCGGGAATTTGAGCTTGGCCATCGCCTGGGGCAGCTTCGAATGGCCGACGTCCTCGGGGAAATCGATATAGAGTTCGCGCCCGATCGCTTTCAACCGCTCGGGGCCGTCATAAATGTCCGGGATCTTCTCGATCAGCCCGTCAGGCACCGGGTCGCGGTGGAACGATACCAGCAGGTGATTGGGATGGTCGCGCGCCGCGTCGTGAAAGGGATTGGCGTCGCTCACCCTCTTCAGGTCAGCATGGTTGCGGACGACGACATCGGTCTTCAACCCATAGGCCGCCAGCGCCGCCTCAAGTCGCTTCTCGAGCGTAGCGCCGTCATCCTCGTCGCAGCTGAAAACCACATTACCCGAAGCAAGCAGGGTCCTGACGTCATGATAGCCAAGGCTTTCGATCAGGGCCTTGAGTTCGGTCATCGGGATTTTCTTGCCCCCGATATTGATCCCCTTGAGCAGGGCCGCCCAGCGCATCAGCGATGTTCCCGGGTCAGCGGGCGGGCGAGCAGCGCTTCGACGACATCGCGCACATCGGCGCCGTCGAGCAGGGCGCAAACCGCCTCGGTGACGGGCATGTCGACCCTGGCCTCCATCGCCGCCTCGCGCAACACCGGCGCCGTGAACGCGCCTTCGGCAACCGTGCGGCGATCAGCGAGCAGGTCGCGCGCCGCATGGCCCTGGCCGAGCCCGACGCCGAGCGAGAAGTTGCGCGAGCTGGTCGAGGAGCAGGTCAGCACGAGATCGCCCAATCCCGAAAGCCCGGCAAGCGTCTCGGCCCGCGCGCCGCGGGCGAGCCCGAAGCGGGTCATCTCGGCAAAGCCGCGCGCGATCAACGCGGCGCGGGCATTCTGGCCGAGCCCGGCGCCCTCGACCACGCCGCAGGCGATGGCGAGGACATTCTTGACCGCGCCGCCGATCTCGGCGCCGATGACGTCATTCGAGGCATAGGGCCGGAAGGTCGGGCTGGCGAGGCGATCGGCGAGCTGTTGCCCGATCGCCTCGTCGGCGCAGGCAAGCGTCACCGCGGTGGGCTGACCGGCGGCGACCTCATGCGCGAAGGTCGGGCCTGACAGGACGGCGATCGCCGCTTCGGGCCGGACCTGATGCGCAACCTCGCTGACGAGCAGCCGCGTCCCCGCCTCCATGCCCTTGGCGCACAGGACAAGCGGGGCGCTGCCGACCGGGGTTTCGGCAAGGATGGCGCGGACGAATTGGGTCGGGACGACGACAAGGAGCGCATCGCACGCCGCCGACAGGCTGAGCTCACCCGTCGCCCTGATCGAGGCCGGCAAGGCAATGCCGGGGAGGAAAAGGGGATTCTCGTGCCCGGCGTTGATCGCCTCGACGACGTCGGGCTCGCGCGCCCAGAGCAGGACCGGTTCGCCGTCGCGCGCGGCGACGCTGGCGAGCGCCGTGCCCCAGGCGCCGCCGCCGATTACCCCAATTTTCACGAGCCGATCCTCATGCCTTCACCCCCGCGCCACGTACCGCCTCGGCATCCGGATCGAGCGGCCAGCGCGGGCGGGCCGGCACGTCGAGCGGATCGGTGAGACCCGCGGCGAAACGCTCCGCGCCCGCCCAGCCGATCATCGCCGCATTGTCAGTGCACAGCCACAAGGGCGGCGCGACGAAACGCAGGCCATGCGCCTCGGCCAGCGCCTGGAGCGCACCGCGCACCGAACGATTGGCAGCGACGCCGCCGGCAACGACCAGGGCGGTTGCGCCATCCGCACGCGCCAGCGCCCTTGCGGTGCGATCGATCAGGCAATCGACGACTGCCGCCTGAAACGACGCCGCGATATCTTCCGCCGACCAGGTGCCGGCATCGCGCGCGCGGGCAACCGCGCTCTTCAGCCCGGCAAAGGAGAAATGCGGTTCGTCCGAGCCTTTCAGCGGGCGCGGCAAGGGCACGGCGCGGGGATCGCCCTGTTCGGCGGCACGCTCGACAGCCGGGCCGCCGGGAAAACCGAGGCCGAGCAGCTTGGCTGTCTTGTCGAACGCCTCGCCGGCCGCGTCGTCGATCGTGGTGGCGAGGCGGCGATAGGAGGCGACGCCTTCCACGAGCAGCAGCTGGCAATGGCCGCCCGAGGCCAGGAGCAGCAGATAGGGAAAATCGAGATCGGGATCGGACAGGCGCGGCGACAGCGCATGGCCTTCGAGGTGATTGACCGCGATCAGCGGCTTGCCGACCGAATGGGCAAGCGCCTTGCCGGTGACCAGCCCCACCATGACGCCACCGATCAGCCCGGGGCCGGCGGTGGCCGCGATCGCATCGACATCCGCCAGCGTGACGCCGGCATCGGCCAGCGCTGCCTCGACCAGCGGGATCAGCGCCTCGACATGCGCGCGGGCGGCGATTTCGGGGACGACGCCGCCATAGGGCCTGTGCTCGGCCTCCTGCCCGAGCAGCCGGTGCGCGAGCACGCGCCGGTCGCTCGTCACCAGCGCCGCCGCGGTTTCGTCGCAGCTCGATTCGAGGCCGAGGATCAAACTCATGATGGCGAGAACCCCTAGCTGTTCGTCCCGAGCTTGTCGAAGGGCGGTTCTTTCTTCTAACCGGGACTCGAACGGAGTGTGTCTTGCCCAATCCCCTGTTGCGCCTCGGTACCCGCGGTTCGCCGCTCGCGCTCGTCCAGGCGCATATGGTGCGGGATGCGCTGTGCGCCGCCCATGGCTGGCCTGAAGATGCCGTCGAGATCGTGCCGATCCGCACCACCGGCGACCGGGTGCAGGACCGCGCGCTGGCCGAGATCGGCGGCAAGGCGCTGTGGACCAAGGAACTCGACCGCGCCCTGACGGAGGGCGAGATCGACTGCGCAGTGCATTCGATGAAGGATGTGGAGACGCTGCGTCCCGACTCGATCCGGATCGCGGCCATGCTGCCCCGCGCCGATGTCCGTGACCGGCTGATCGGTGCCGCGAGCATTGATGCGCTGCCTGAAAACGCAGTGATCGGCACCAGCTCGCCGCGCCGGAGCGCTCAGCTGCGGCGGCTGCGCCCCGATCTGCGGCCGGTGCTGTTCCGCGGCAATGTCGATACGCGACTGGCCAAGCTCGCCGCGGGCGAGGTCGACGCCACCTTGCTCGCGGCGGCCGGGCTCGACCGGCTCGGACGCGACGATGTGGGCGCAGCCATCCCGAATGACGTCATGCTGCCTGCGCCGGCCCAGGGCGCCGTCGGGATCGAGGCGCGCGCTGCCGATTCGCGGGCGCTGGGCTGGCTCGCCGCGATCGGCCACGCCCCGACCTTTGCCTGTGTGATGCTCGAACGCGCCCTGCTCGCCGCGCTCCAGGCTGATTGCCATTCGCCGGTCGCCGGGCTGGCGGTGATCGACGGCGAGACGGTGACGATAAGCGCCGAATTGCTCGCCGAGGATGGCAGCGCGCATGTCACGGGCGAGCTGGCCGGCGCCGTGACCGAGCCGGGCATGGCCGAGGCGCTGGCGCGCGACCTGCTGGCGCGCGCGCCGCCATCGGTGCGGCGGCTGTTCGCGGCATGACCGGCCCGCTCGCGGTGCTGCGCCCCGAGCCGGGCAACACCGCGACCGCGGCGCTGATCGAAGCGCTGGGCCTGCCGCCACTCCGCCTGCCGCTATTTGCCGTCCAGGCGATCGACTGGAGCCCACCTGATCCCGCGGACCATGACGCCCTGCTGCTGACCAGCGCCAACGCAATCCGCTTCGGTGGTCCGGGGCTCGCGCCGCTCCAGCATCTGCCGGTCTTCGCCGTTGGCCCGAAAACGGCTGAAACCGCGCGCGCAGCCGGCTTCGACGTCTTGGCGGCAGGGCAGGTCGATGCGTCCGCGCTGCTCGCGCTGGCCGGCGCGCGCGGAATATCGAGGGCGCTTCATCTCGCCGGCCGCCATCGCACGATCGAGGCCGGTGGCCCGGTTTCACGCACCATCGCTGTCTATGCAAGCGAGGACACACCGGTTTCCGCCACACAGGTCCAGAACCTGCGGGGGTCGATCGCGCTGCTTCATTCGGCTCGCGCCGCGAAGCGGCTGGCCGCCCTTGCCGACCTGTATGGCGTTCCCCGCGCCTCGATCGGCATCGCCGCGCTGAGTCCGGCGGTGGCCGCAGCCGCAGGGCCGGGCTGGGCAACGATCGCCGCCGCGGCGGTGCCCACCGACCCGGCGTTGATCGAGGCAGCGCGGAAGGCGTGGTCGCAAGATCGGGCCTGAACAAGGGGGCTGTGAACAATGGTTCGCGCGCCCGATTGACCGGCCCCGCCCGGGCGGGGATAAGACGGCATGGACGATGACCTGCCGATCGCGACAGCGCCCTCCGACAAGCCTGCATGGCGCAACGCGGCGATCCTCGGCGTCGTGGCGTTCCTGGCCGGGCTCGGCGCAATGGCGTTCATTCTCCATAACTATGCCAGCTGGTTTGCACCCAAGCCTGTCGCCACCGTGACATTGCCGCTCGGGACCACCACCGGCGGCAAGCAGACACCTGTGGTGATCGTGCCGGGCAATGCCGGCGCGCCGGCGCCGGCGATCGACCTCGAAGCCCTGACGGTTCGCGAGAATGATCTCGCGACGCGGCTTGCCGATCTCGAGGCACGCACCAACAATGTCGGCGCCGAAGCGCGGGTCGCCTCGGGCTATGCGACGCGCGCCGAGGGGCTGATGATCGCCTTTGCCGCACGACGGCAGATCGATCGCGGCCTGGCGCTTGGCTATCTCGAGAATCAGCTGCGCGACAGGTTCGGTACGACCCAACCCCAGGCCGTCGGCGCGATCGTCCAGGCGGCGAGCGAGCCGGTCACGATCGAGGATCTGCGCATGGGCCTCGACACGATCGGCCCCGAGCTGGCGACGGGCGCCGCGACTGACGGCTGGCTGACGAGCTTCCGGCGCGAGCTCGGCAATCTGATCGTGCTGCACCGCGCCGACACGCCATCCCCTTTACCAGCCGACCGGCTGACACGCGCGCGGCGCATGCTGCAAACAGGTCAGGTGGAGGCGGCGCTGGCCGAGGTGGCGCGGATGCCGGGGGCGGCGCAGGGCGGACGCTGGATCAGTGCGGCCCGGCGCTATATCGGCGCACGCCAGGCGCTCGACACGATTGAAGCCGCGGCGATCCAGGGGCAGGCGACCGTCGCCGGCGCCCGCGCGCCGGCGCGCGACGTGCCGGGCATGGGCTCCACGCCCCCCAATCACTGATCAGCCGGCTCTCAGCCGCTCCAGAAACGCCATCGCGCCCGCCGGCGCGCGCACTTTCGCGCCATTGATGAAGAAGACGAAGGTGTCGCGTACTGTCTTCGCCGGTGCATCTTCGACCACATAGGGCAGCCCGTCGGGCCGTCCGCCGGACGCCCAGCTTTTCGCGATGCCGGCCCAGCGATCGATTTCCGAAGGGGAATAGCCGGTCGGCTCGGCCTCGACTGCATTCTCGAGCCGCGCATAGACGAAATCACCCGTCACATCGGCGATCGCCGGATATTCGGCCGAATCGGCATAGACGATCGCGACTCCGGCGGCGTGGGCCATCGCGATGAATTCGGGCACCGCGAAGCTTTCGTGCCGCACCTGGATGGCATGGCGAAGCGAAACGCCTTGATGCGCGGTGGGCAGCAGCTTCAGGAACGCACCGAAATCACCCGCCTCGAACTTCTTGGTGGCCATGAACTGCCAGAGGATCGGCCCGAGCTTCTCGCCGAGCTCGACGATCCCCTGCCCGACGAACTTCTCGATCGAGTCGCCTGCTTCAGCCAATATCTTGCGGTTGGTGCAGAAGCGTGACGCCTTGACCGCGAAGACGAAGCCCTCGGGCGCGGTTTTCGCCCAGCCGGCAAAGGTCGCCGGTTTCTGCGTGCCGTAATAGGTGCCGTTGATCTCGATCGCCGTCACGGCGTGCGAGGCGAATTCCAGCTCGCGTTTCTGGGCGAGGCCTTCGGGAAAGAAGGTGCCCCGCCAGGGTTCATAGGTCCAGCCGCCGATCCCGGCGCGAATCGTTCCAGTGCTCATTCGCACACCCTAATTCGGCGGCCGGCTTTCGCGAAGAGGGGCGGGGCTGCTATCGTCGCCGGGTAACCGTGCGAGAATCGCGAATGGCAGCTGAACGGACCGAGATCGACCCGAGCGACCCGCTCGAACGCGAAGCACAGACCTTCCCCGTGCTGAGCGAGGCGATGGTCGCGCGGATGATGCCCTATGGCCGCGAGGAAGCGGTGGTACGGGGCACGGCGCTCTATACGCGGGGCGAACGCAGCGTCGATTTCTTCGTCGTGCTCGCCGGATCGATCCAGGTGCTCGACACTGACGAGCACGGCGTCGCTTCGGTCTTCACCACCCATCGCGCCCGCCAGTTCACCGGCGAGCTCGATCTGTTCAACAACCGCGCGATCCTGGTCAGCGGCCGCGCCGGCGAGGACGGCCGGGTGCTGCGCATCAGCCCGGCCAGTTTTCGCCGCATGGTCTCAGCCGAGGCCGATATCAGCGAGCTCATCATGCGCGCCTTCATCCTGCGCCGGGTCGGGCTGATCCGCCACAGCCATGGCGGCGTCACCCTGATCGGATCGGGCCATGCCGCAGATACGCTCAGGATGGAGCGTTTCCTCGAGCGCAATGCCTATCCGCATCGCCTGCTCGACATCGATGTCGATCCCGACGCCGGCGGCTTTCTCGATTGCTTTTCGATTACCCCCGATCAGCTTCCGGTCGTGATCGGCACCGATGCGAAGGTGCTGCGCAATCCCTCAACGCCCGAGCTCGCCGACGCGCTTGGGCTGACCGAGAGGCTCGATCCGGCGCGCATCCATGACGTCGTCGTGGTCGGCGCCGGGCCGGCCGGGCTGGCCGCGGCCGTCTATGCCGCGTCGGAGGGCCTCGACACGATCGTGATCGAGGGCATGGCGCCGGGCGGGCAGGCCGGGACAAGTTCCAAGATCGAGAATTATCTCGGCTTCCCGACCGGGATCTCCGGCCAGGCGCTGGCTGGCCGCGCCCAGGTGCAGGCGCAGAAATTCGGCGCGCGCCTCGCGCTGGCCCGGCCGGTCGTATCGCTGGATTGCGCCACCGAGCCCTATGTCGTCACGCTCGAGGATGGCCAGCGTGTCTCCGCGCGCGCGGTGATCGTCGCGAGCGGCGCCCGCTATCGCAAGCTCGACGTGCCCGATTATGCGCGGTTCGAAGGCCAGGGCATCCATTATGCGGCGACAGCGATGGAAGCCAATCTGTGCGCCGGCGAGGACGTGCTGGTGGTCGGCGGCGGCAATTCGGCCGGCCAGGCCGCGGTGTTCCTGTCGCGCGTCGCCCGCCACGTCCATATCCTGGTGCGCTCGCACGGCCTCGCGGCGACCATGTCCGACTATCTCGTCCAGCGAATCATGTCGTCAGCGCAGATCTCGCTGCATGCTCATTCGACCGTGACCGGGCTGGAGGGCGAGTCCTATCTCAGTCACGTCACCTGGACCGACCTGCGGACCGGCGCTGAACAACGCCACGACATCGCCAACATGTTCGTGATGATCGGCGCCGAGCCCAATACCGACTGGCTCGACGGCTGCCTCGCGCTTGACGCCAGGGGCTTCGTCCAGACCGGCGCCGAGGCCCCGGGCGCAACCTCCGGCTATGCGACGAGCAAGCCCGGCATCTTCGCGATCGGCGACGTGCGTTCGGGATCGGTCAAACGGGTCGCGTCGGGCGTCGGCGAGGGATCAGTCGTGGTCTCGGCGGTCCACCAATATCTCCACCCGGCGGCATGACGTCACTCAGTCATGCTCGACATAGTCATAGCGATCGCGGATCCGGCGGTTGAAGAAGCCGCCCTTCGACGTGACCCGGCGCATCGCCGCCACCTCGTCTTCAGGGACGGCAAAATAGCTGTAGCGCCGGCCGCTGACGAACTCGATATCGAGCCGGTGGTCGGCGACGTCATAATCGAACGAGCGGATGACGCTTGAAGGCATGCGGATTCAACGCGCGGATGCCCGAAGCCGTTTCAGGGACCTGTCATGATCGATCGCGAACAGGCGCTTCACGAGGAGGTCAGCGCGTGCACCTTGTGCGCGCGCCATCTGCCCGCCGGCCCCCGCCCGGTCGTCCAGTTCGGTTCGACCGCCTCCATCCTCGTCATCGGCCAGGCGCCCGGCGCGAAGGTCCATGCCAGCGGCATTCCCTGGGACGATGACAGCGGCAACCGGCTTCGCGAATGGACCGGGCTGTCAAAGGCCGAGTTCTACGATTCCTCCCGGGTCGCCCTGGTGCCGATGGGCTTCTGCTACCCGGGCAAGGGGCCAAGCGGCGACCTGCCGCCACGGCCCGAATGCGCGCCGCGCTGGCATGACCGCATCCTGGCCCTGCTTCCGCCGGATCGCATCACCCTGCTCGTCGGCAGCTACGCCCAGGCGCGCTACCTGCCACAAGCCCGTGGCAGGACCCTGACCGAGCGGGTGCGCGATTTCGCTGCCTTTGGCCCGCTGCTCGTGCCTCTGCCTCATCCATCGTGGCGCTGTCTGGGCTGGCAGAAGCGCAATCCCTGGTTCGAAAGCGACCTGTTGCCGGACCTGCGCGCGCTGGTTCGGTCACGCATCGACAGTTGACGTCAGATTCAGCCTTCGTCGCTCATCAGACGATAGCCGACGCCCAGTTCGTTGACGATGATGCGCGGGCTTGCCGGATCCTCCTCGAGCTTGTGGCGGATATTGCGGATGACGACGCGCAGATATTCGATGTGGCGATCATAGTCGTTCGCCCAGACCGAGCTGAGCAGCTGCTGGTGGGTGATCACCCGGCCCGGGAAGCGGGCAAGTGCCGCGACGATGCCGAATTCCTTTGGCGTCAGATGGATTTCCTCGCCGCCTTTGTCGATCCGGCGGTTGAGCAGGTCGATCGTCACGCGCCCGGCCTTGACCATGGTCCGCCCGCCCTCGCTGGTGATCCGGTTGCGGATCGCGGCGCGGGCGCGGGCGAGAAGCTCCTCGGTATCGAACGGCTTGGTGACATAGTCGGTTGCGCCGAGATCGAGCGCCGTCACCTTCTCGTCAGTCGCATCACGCGCGGACACGATCAGGATCGCCGCGCGCGATTGCTTGCCGATCACCGGAATCAGCTCCATGCCGTCACGATCCGGCAGGCCGAGATCAAGCAGGATCGCCGCCGGGTCGGCGCCGGCAATTGCCGCAAGCGCCTCGCGCGCGCTTCCCGCCTCGGTGACGTCATAGCCGGCGCGCTCGAGCGTACCGCGCAGGAGACGCCTGATCTGCGGCTCGTCGTCGACGATCAGGACGGTCGCACGGTTGCTCATGCCGCTGCCTCTGACTCGCGGACGAGCAGCTTTTCCGGGAAGCGGAGGGTGAAGCGGGCGCCGTGCGGGTTTTCGTGATTGGCGGCCGAAACCGACAGGCCCATCGCCTCGGCGAAACCCTTGACGATCGCGAGGCCAAGGCCGGTGCCGCCCTTGACCCGGTCCGATCCCTCGAGGCGGAGGAAGGTCTCGAAAACCTCGCGTTCGCGGCCGACTGGCAGGCCCGGGCCCTGATCGATGATCGACAGGGTCAGCGCATCGGGCAGCCTTCGCCCCTCGATAGTGATGGCAGTGCCCGGATCGGCATAGCGGCCGGCATTGTCGAGCAGATTGATCAGGCAGTGATGGAAGAGCTGGGGATCGACCCGGACCAGCGCCAGGCCCGGCGACACGTCGAGCTTGATCTCATGTCCCTCGAGCGTGAGCCTCGTGTCGTGGACCGCGGCGGCGACCGCGTCGGTCAGGTCGACTGCCTCGATGCCGAGCTTGAGCGCGCCCGCCTCGACCCGCGCCATGTCGAGCAGGTTGGCGACGAACCGGTTGAGCCGCATCGCCTCGCTTTCGACCGTGTCGATCAGCGCCGGGGTCGCTTTCTGCCGCAGGCCCGGCACAGCAGTCAGGATCGAGGTAATCGGGGTGCGCAGATCATGGCTGACCGAGGAGAGCAACGCAGCCCGCAGCCTGTCGCGCTCGCGCAGCTGGGCGACGTCACGCATCTGTCCCTCAAGCTGGAGCCGTTCGAGCACGAGGGACGCCTGGTCGATCAGGCTCATGAACAAGGGCAGCTTGTCGGAGCGCAGCGGCTCGCCATTGTCGCGCGCCAGCCCGATCGTGCCCAGGGTGCGGTTGGCCGTCTTGAGCGGGGTGAACAGCCAGTCCGATGACGTCAGCGTGTCCGATCCCCGTCCGGCGGGCAGGCCGTTCTCGAGCGCCCAGCCGGCAGCGGCGATGTCGATCGCGCCGAGATGATTCTCGGGCGGCCAGGCGGCGCGGACAGTCGGGCCGTCGGGTGACGTCATGAGCAGCACGGTGCGGACGTCGAACAGGCGCGCGACCTCGGCGCAGATCGCCTGCATCAGTTCCTCGTCATTGCCGGTCGCGGTCAATTGCCGCGAGAAGCCAGCGATCGCTGCATTCTGCCGCGCGCTCGACGCGGCGATATCGGCCTGGACCCGCGCCCGCGCCGCGAAATGGCTGGTGACGAGCGCAACCGTCAGCAGCACCACCAGGGTCACGACATTTTCCGGGTTGCTGACGGTCAGCGTGCCGGTCGGCGGCAGGAAGAAGAAGTTGTAGGCGAGCGACGATACCAGCCCGGCGGTGATCCCTGGCCAGCGCCCGAAAATGCTGGCCGCGACCAGCACGGGCACGAGATAGAGCAGGGCGACATTGCCGACCTGGAGCCAGTTCGACAGGCCGAGCCCGATACCGGTCACCGCGGCGATCATCAGCAGCGTCCAGCCATAGGCGCTTTCGAAGCGCAGCGGCTTGCGCGGTCGCGGCGGCGACGGCGATGTCCCTTCCATCGGCAGGACATGGACAGCGACGCCGGGGGTCCCCCGGACCACCCGATCGACCACCGAACCATGGCGCAGCTCGAACCAGCGCGACCGGTTCGACTTGCCGACGATCAGCTGGGTCGCGCGCACATCCGCCAGCACGCTGATCAGCCCCTGCAGCACGGTCGGCGCCGGCAGGCTCATCACCTGGGCGCCGAGCCGGCTGGCCAGGTTCATCGTCGCTGCGAGCCGGCGATGCTCCTCGGGCCCGAAATCGGCGTATCGCGGCGTCTCGACATGGACCGCGGTCCAGGGCGCCCGGAGCGAATCGGCGATCCGCTTTGCTGCCCGTACGAGGAAGTCGCCGCCCGGCAGTTCGCTGACCGCGACGACGATCCGCTCGCCACCCGCCCAATTGCCCGCCAGCGCATGGCTGCGGACATAGTCGAGCATCTGCGCATCGACCGCCTGCGCGGCGCGCCGCAAGGCGAGCTCGCGCAGGGCCGACAGGTTGGACTTGGAGAAGAAGTGGGTAAGCGCCCGGGTCGCCTCGTGTGGGATATAGACCTTGCCGTCCTTGAGGCGCTCGATCAGCTCGTCGGGCGGGATGTCGACCACCTCGATCTCGGCTGTCTCGAGCACCTTGTCGGGCACCGTCTCGCGTACCCGGACCCGGGTGAACGACGCCACGACGTCATTCAGGCTCTCGATATGCTGGATGTTGATGGTCGAGAAGACGTCGATCCCCGCCGCCAGCAGCTCCTCGACGTCCTGGTAGCGCTTGGGGTGGCGGCTGCCGGGGGCGTTGGTATGGGCGAGCTCGTCGACCAGCACGAGCTGCGGCCGGCGTGCGATCAGGCCGTCAAGGTCCATCTCGGTAAGGGTGCGACCCTCATAGTC
This sequence comes from Sphingomonas oligophenolica, assembly GCF_039522915.1. Lineage (NCBI taxonomy): Bacteria > Pseudomonadati > Pseudomonadota > Alphaproteobacteria > Sphingomonadales > Sphingomonadaceae > Sphingomonas > Sphingomonas oligophenolica. The sequence continues at coordinate 6,228 of NZ_BAAAEH010000067.1, read as the reverse complement.
GACCTCGCGACGCGGCATGATCGTCAGGCCCCGCGTCATCGCCTCGGTTTCGGCACGGCCGTGAGTCTCGACCACGCCGACCACCACGTCGACGCCGTCCCGCGCACGCGCCGCGCCTTCCATCAGCATCTCGTAGGTCTTGCCGACGCCCGGCGCAGCGCCGAGAAACACCTTCAGACGACCGCGGCCCTCCTGCGCGGCGGCGCGCAGAAGGGCCTCGGGATCTGGCCGTTGTTCGTCTTCGGCGTTCACGAGGCGGGTTTAGCGCCCAGCCCGTCGAGTTGTCGATTGAGCAGGAACAGATTGACGTGCGCGTCGCCCAGAAAGGGCAGGAACGGCCGGTCGACCGATTTCTCGACCATAGCGCGCACCTGGGCCTCGGCCAGCCCGCGCGCACGGGCGACGCGAGCGACCTGGAACAAAGCCGCCTCGGGGCTGATATCGGGATCAAGCCCCGAGGCGGAGGCCGTTACCAGGTCGGCGGGGACAGCTTTGCCTGGTGCGGATGCGGTGGCGGTGGCGATATCGGCCTTGACCCGGTCGCTCAGCGCCTGGCTCGCCGGACCGAGATTGGAGCCCGACGAGGCAAGCCCGTCATAGCCCTTGCCGGCGGCCGAGGGTCGGCTGTGGAAGTAGCGATCGCTGGTGAAGGCCTGGCCAATGACGGTCGAGCCGACCACCGTGTCGCCATCGCGGACGAGGCTGCCATTGGCAGCACCGGGGAAGACGGCCTGGCCGATCCCGGTCAGGGCCAGCGGATAGGCAAGACCTAGCAGGAGCGCGAACAATGCCGTCATCACGATGGCGGGGCGGAGAGAGGAGGTGAAATCGTTGCCCATGATAGGTTCCTCAGGCGAGACCCAGGCCGTTGACGGCCAGATCGATGATCTTGATGCCGGCGAAGGGCACGAGAATGCCGCCCAGGCCGTAGATGGTGAGGTTGCGGCGCAGCAGCGGCCCGGCCCCGACCGGCCGATATTTCACGCCCTTGAGCGCAAGCGGCACGAGGCACGGGATGATCAGCGCGTTGAAGATGATCGCCGACAGGATCGCCGATTGCGGGGTCGCCAGCCCCATCACGTTGAGCACGGCGAGGCCGGGATAGAGCACGATGAACATCGCCGGGATGATCGCGAAATATTTGGCGACGTCGTTCGCCACCGAAAAGGTGGTGAGCGCGCCGCGCGTCATCAGTAGCTGCTTGCCGAGTCCGACGATCTCGATCAGCTTGGTCGGATCGCTGTCGAGATCGACCATGTTGCCCGCCTCGCGCGCCGCTTGGGTGCCGGTGTTCATCGCAACGCCGACATCGGCCTGGGCGAGCGCGGGTGCATCGTTGGTGCCGTCGCCGCACATCGCCACCAGGCGGCCACCCTGCTGTTCAGTGCGGATCAGGGTGAGCTTGTCTTCGGGCGTCGCCTGGGCGAGGAAGTCGTCGACGCCCGCCTCCGCCGCGATCGCCGCCGCCGTGAGCGGATTGTCGCCGGTGATCATCACCGTGCGAATGCCCATCCGCCTGAGCTCGCTGAAGCGCTCCTTGATGCCTGCCTTGACGATGTCCTTCAGATAGATCGCGCCGAGCAGCCGCCCGTCCCTGACCACGGCGAGCGGCGTGCCGCCGGCGCGGCCGATCTCATCAGTGATGCGGCGCAGTTCGGTGGCGGGGGGTGTCGTGCCGACTCCCGGGTTGGCCCTGAGCACTGAATCGACCGCGCCCTTCTGGATCAGCGAGCTTCCCAGCTGGACGCCCGAGATGCGGGTCTGCGCGGTGAAAGGGATCACCGCCGCATCGGCCGGAAGCGCGGTGGCAGCGACGTTGAACCGCTCCCGCGCGAGCGTCACGATCGAGCGCCCTTCGGGCGTCTCGTCGGCAAGGCTGGCAAGCAGCGCCGCTTCGGCGAGCTCGCTCACCTGGACGCCGGCGAGGGGACGGAATTCAGTCGCCTGGCGGTCACCGATCGTGATCGTGCCGGTCTTGTCGAGCAGCAACACGTCGATATCGCCCGCAGCCTCGACCGCTCGTCCCGATTTGGCGAGCACGTTGAAGCGCACCAGCCGGTCCATGCCGGCGATGCCAATCGCCGAAAGCAACGCTGCGATGGTCGTCGGGATCAGGGTGATCAGCAGCGCGGCGAGCATCACGACCGGAACATTGCCATTGGCGTAGCTGGCAAAGCCCGGAATCGTGCCGACCGCGATCAGGAAGATGATCGTCAGCCCGACGAGCAGGATGGTGAGCGCGATCTCGTTCGGCGTCTTCTGACGCTCGGCCCCCTCGACCAGCGCGATCATCCGGTCGAGAAAGCCCTGGCCCGGGTTCACCGTGACCCGGACCTTGATCTCGTCCGAGATGACCCGCGTGCCCGCGGTGACCGCCGAACGGTCGCCGCCCGCTTCGCGGATCACCGGTGCGCTCTCGCCGGTGATCGCTGCCTCGTTGACCGAGGCGACGCCCTCAACGACTTCGCCGTCGGACGGGATGAGGTCGCCGGTGGTGACGAGGACGACGTCCCCCACCCGCAAGGCGCTCGCCGGGACTGGTTCGGTTCCGGTTCCGACGACTCGATTGGCCATGAGATCTGCCTTGGTGGCGCGCAGCGAGGCTGCCTGCGCCTTGCCCCGCCCTTCGGCGATCGCCTCGGCGAAGGTGCCGAACAACACCGTCAGCCACAGCCAGACGGCGAGCTGGGCCTTGAATGAGGTCGCCAGGCTGTCATGCCCGACGACGAGCAGGATCGTCAGCAGCAGGGCAACGCAGGCGGTGGTGAACATTACCGGGTTACGGATCAGCTGACGCGGATCCAGTTTGATGAAGGCGTCGCGGATCGCCGGGGCGATCAGCTCGGCGGTGAACAGCGACTTGGTTGCGGCGCGAGCCATTTCCTGGCGCTCCTTAGGACAGATGGCCGCTGATCATCTGGAGATGATCGGCGATTGGGCCGAGCGCGAGGCTCGGCAGGAAGGTCAGGCCGCCCATGATCAGCACGATGCCGACGAGGAGGCCGATCCAGAGCGGGCCGGTGGTCGGGAAGGACCCGGCGGATTCGGGCACGTACTTCTTCGCCGCCAGGCTGCCGGCAATTGCCAGCATCGGCACGATGATGAAGAAGCGGCCGATCCACATCGCCACCGCCAGCATGCCGTCATAATAAGGCGTGGCGGCGGTCAGGCCGGCAAAGGCGGAGCCGTTGTTCCCGACCGCGCTGGTGAAGGCGTAGAGGATCTCGGAGAAGCCGTGCGGCCCCTTGTTGAGCGGACCCGCAAGCCCAGCCGGCAGTACCGAGCTGATCGAGGTGAAGCCGAGGATGATCAGCGGCAGCACGGCGATCGCCAGCACGGCGAGCTTGACCTCGCGTCCCTCGATCTTCTTGCCGACATATTCGGGCGTCCGCCCGACCATCAGCCCGGCGACGAACACGGCGATGATGGCGAAGAGCAGGAAGCCATAGACGCCCGCCCCCACGCCGCCGACGACGACTTCGCCGAGCTGGATGTTGAACAGCGGCACCAGGCCGCCGATCGCGGTGAAGCTGTCATGCATCGCATTGACCGCGCCGCACGATGCATCCGTGGTGACGACGGCGAACAGCGCTGAGGCGGCCGCGCCGAAGCGGACTTCCTTGCCCTCCATGTTCGCGCCGGCGACTCCGAGATGATGGAGCACCGGGTTGCCGATCGCTTCCTGCGAATAGCAGAGCGTAACGCCCGCCAGGAAGAGAAGGACCATCGCACTGAGGATCGCCCAACCCTGGCGGGTGTTGCCGACCGCCTTGCCGAAGCACCAGGTCAGGCCGAAGCCGATCACGAAGATCGACAGCATCTGCACGAAATTGGTCAGCGCGGTGGGGTTCTCGAAGGGATGCGCCGAATTGGCATTGAAGAAGCCGCCGCCATTGGTGCCGAGCATCTTGATCGCTTCCTGGCCGGCGACCGGGCCGAGCGCGAGCGTCTGCTTGACCCCTTCCAGCGTGGTCACGTCGACTGAGCCGGCGAGCGTTTGCGGCACGCCGCTCGCCATCAGGAACAGCGCATAGACGATGCAGATCGGCAGCAGCAGATACAGGGTGATGCGCGTGCAATCGGCCCAGAAATTGCCGATCGTCGCCGACTGGCGCCGCGCGAAACCGCGGAAGAAGGCGAAGGCGAGCGCGATGCCGGTCGCTGCCGACAGGAAATTGTGAATCGTGAGGCCAAGCATCTGGCTCAGGTTCGACAGGGTCGATTCGCCCGAATAGCTCTGCCAGTTGGTGTTGGTGGTGAAGCTCACCGCCGTGTTCATCGCGAGATGATCGGGCACCGCAGGCAAGTTCAGCGGGTTGAGCGGCAGATGCGCCTGGAGCCGCAGGACGGCATAGGTGAAGATCAGCAGCGCGACGTTGAACACGAGCATGTGGACGGCGTAGCGTCGCCAGCTCTGCTCGGCGTTCGGATCGATGCCGGACAGCTTGTAGAAGCCGCGCTCGACCGGGCCGAGCACGACATGGAGCGGGGTAGGCCGCCCCTCGTACAGCGCGAAGAGCCACAGGCCCATCGGCTTGGTGAGGGCAAGGAGAACGCCGACGAACGCGGCGATCAGGATCCATCCCTGGAGTGTCATGATGCTGCTCCCGTCAGAATTTCTCTGGCCGCAGCAGGACTGCAACCAGATAGAAGAGGAGGCCGATCGCGGTGATCGCCGCGAGCCAGAGGTCGAGGGTCATCTGCGTTCACCCTCACGCATTGTCGCACAGGCGGACATAGGCGAGCGTCAGCGCCAGCAATCCGACTACGACCAGAATCCAGAGAAAATCCTGCATGATATGTTCCAATCAGAAGGAGACGTTGAGCGTGTGAATCGTCGAGGCGACGTCGGCCCATGAGGACCGGCGGCGCGGCCAGCGCGCGCAAGGGCATTAAATCGTTGCGCCGTACGCATTCGAGATCGGAAAGAACCCGATTGCATTTGTTTTGCGTAGGGATTGGGACGCAGCTCGGATTTTCCGCTGTTCGCCGCTGTTCATTGGAAAAGTTTTTTCGCCGCTGTTACGTTGGATTTTACGGCTGGCTTATTCGCCCATTATCAACAGGTTGTGGGCGATCCCGCTGTTATCGAACAACAGCGGCGGAACAGCGGGAGGAACAGCGGCCGTTTCGCCATAACAGCGGCAATAACAGCGACGCGGTTGGCCGGAACAGCGGGCGTGCGCGCGCCATGATATCGTCATGTCAAGGAGCGGAACAGCGCCGCCGCGGCGGCGCGTCCACTCACTCAATCTCACAGTCCCGGTTGCGGATGAATCGATGCCGGCTCAGCTCAGCCCTGTTCGGCCGCCATGCCTGAAAAGCCGATGCAATAGCCGCCATCGACGGGCAGCAGGGTGCCGGTGACGTAGGAGGATTCGTCGCTGGCCAGGAACAGGGCTGCGCTGGCGATCTCGCTCGCGAGGCCCCAGCGGTCCATCGGGATGCCGGGCACGCGGAAGATGCCGGGCGGCGGCTCCGGATTGTCCTTCGACATCGGCACAAGCCCTGTCCAGATCGTGCCGGGAAGGATGGCGTTCACGCGGATGTTCTGCATCGCATAATCGAGCGCTGCGCATTTGGTGAGCTGGCTGACCCCGGCCTTTGCCGCGCCATAGACGCCATGCCCTTTCCAGCCGACCATCCCGGTGGCCGAGCCGATATTGACGATCGCGCCGCCGCCTGTCTTCAGCATGGCGATCGCGCCATATTTCATGCCGAGAAAGACGCCCTTCAGATTGACCGCGTGGATGCGGTCCCAATTCTCGATGGTCTGTTCGTGGAGCGGCATGATGCCGCCGCCGAACCCGGCATTGTTGACGAGGATGTCGACCCGGCCGAACGCCTCCTCGGCGGTCGAGACCATGTTGCGGATATCGCCTTCCTCGGCGACATCGACATGGAGGCCGATCGCGCCGCGCCCGATCGCCCGGGCCACCTCATCCTGCGCGCCGCTGATATCGGCGCAGAGCACCCGCGCCCCTTCCTCGGCGAAGCGCTCGGCCATTGCCTTGCCCATGCCGGAGCCGGCGCCGGTGATGATCGCTGTCTTGCCTGGCAGGCGCATGATCTCGCTCCAATCCTGCCGCGCCATTGTTAGCGCAATTGCCGGATGGCGCTGATGGCCGGTCCGGATAATCACGCGTGCATATCGCGGCGTAAAAAAGGGCGATCCGAAGATCGCCCAGTTGTTCCGGGGAGGACCCGGAATTCTATTTTCCGAAGCGA
>NZ_BAAAEH010000066.1:0-22500 GCF_039522915.1 Sphingomonas oligophenolica | reverse complement strand
CGATGGACTTCCGGCTGCAGGCGCGGGTCAACATCATCGCGTCGATCGGCAGCGCGAGCACGGCGCTCGGCGGCGCGTTGGCTGGGCTGGGGGTATGGACGCTGGTGTTCGCGCCGATCGTCTTCTTCGCCGCCCGGGCGGTCGGCATGACGATCGCGGCGAAATCCCTGGTCTGGCCGAGTTTCGATTTCCGCGGGGCGGGAAACATCGCGCGCTATGGCGGGATCATGGCGGCGGGCCAGCTCTTCTGGTTCGCGCAGAGCCAGGCCGATGTGTTCATCGCCGGCCGGCATTTCACCGCGCATATGCTCGGCATCTATACGACCAGCCTGTTCCTCACCCAGATCTTCGTCTCGAAATTCGTGCCGCCGCTGAACGAAGTCGCCTTCTCGGCCTATGCCAGAATCCAGCACGACACCGAAGCGGTGGCGATGGCGTTCAACCGCAGCGTGCGAATCATCATGGTCGCCGCGCTGCCCTTTTATGCCGGCCTCGCCGTCACCGCCGAGCCGCTGGTGATCACTGCCCTGGGGGACAAATGGCGCGAGGCGGTCCCGGTTGTCCGGCTGCTTGCGCTGGCGATGCCGTTCATGACGCTGCAGGTGCTGCTCCAGCCGGCCTGCGACGCGCGCGGCCGCCCGGGAATCGGGGTACGCAACGGCGCGGCGGGCTCAATATTATTGGCAATCGGCTTCCTGATCGGCGTGCGCTGGGGCCCCGCCGGCCTCGCGACCGCATGGATCTGCGCCTATCCACTCTATCTCGGCATCAGCATGTGGCGTTCGCTGCCGGTGATCGGCACCGATGTCCGCCATGTCGCCGAGGCGATCGCGCCTGCGCTGCTGGCGGCGCTTGCGATGGCGCTGGCAGTGATCCTGGTCGATCGCGCGCTGCCGCCGCTCCACTCCTTGCCGCATCTGGCGATTCTCGTCGCCGCCGGAGGCCTTGTCTACGGCGCCTGGCTCCTGCTCTTCGCGCGCCAGGTCGTGCGCGAGCTGGTCGCGATCCTCCGGCATCGTCCGATGCCGGCGGCCGAATCCCTGCCGGATGCTCAGGCTGACTGAATATAGCTCCGCATCGCCTCGGCATCGGCCTCGATCCGGTCGATCCGGTATTTGACGAGATCGCCGATCGAAACGAGCCCGATGATCCGGCCACCCTCGACCACCGGCAAATGGCGGATTCGCCGGCGAGTCATCAGCGAGAGCGCGCCGATCACCGCTTCAACCGGGCTGACGGTGATGGCCGGCGCGGTCATCACCTCCCCCACCTTCAGGTCGAGCGCCGCTGCGCCGTGGCTGTTCAGCGCATGGATCACGTCGCGTTCGGAGAAGATCCCCGAGACCGAGGCGCCGTCCATCACCGGCACCGCGCCGATTCGTCGGTCGGCCAGCAGCGCCACCGCCTCCGCCACGCTCTGGTGCGCGGTGATCGAAATCACCTCGCGCCCCTTGCCGCTCAGGATCGCTGCTATCGTCATCGATCTACTCCTCGTGCGTGGCTCGTTTTTCGAGTCTGTTGAGGCGCTTGAGGATTCCACGTTTGGAGCTCAATGGGAAGCATGAGCGAACCCGAAACCGGACTCGATGACCCCGAATATGCTGCTTTCGCCTGGGGCCGCTACCGCCGCATCATGGCCTGGATGGGCCTGGCCTCGGCGGTCGCCGGCGTGAGCGCGGCGGTGGCGCTGAACTATTTCTACGGACCGCTCACTTTGATCGCGGTCCTCGCGGCGATCGGCGGCATCGGCGGATCGGTGCTGATGGCCTCGGCGCTGATGGGGCTGGTGTTTCTGAGCTCGGGCACCGGACACGACGAATCGGTCGATCGCCGGGAATAGCGTGCCCCGATCAGTTCAATCGTCCTTCGGGTTCCTGATTCGATAGTCCAGCGTCGCCGTGCCGTTGGCGGGGACCGTCGCCGTCCAGATCGTCACGCCATCGCGTTTGCCGAGCTTGACGCCGTCGGCGCTGATCTTCGCGCCGCGATCGCCGCGCAGCTTCGCTTCATAGGCGATCGGCCAGGGGTTCGCGTTGGTGACCGTCAGCCGGTAGCGCGCGGTGCGGCCTTTCTCCTCGAGATCCTCGATATCGGTATCGACGCCGACCGTGTCCTTGAGCTTGAATTCGACGTCCTCGCCGACCGCCTTGTCGTCAGTCGATGAGTCGCCGACCAGCATCGGACGGTCCCCGGCCTGTTCGAAGACCGCGGCACGGCCCGCCGGTAGCGGCACGCCGAGGCCGCTGGCGATAGTGTTCTTCGCGCGAAGGGTCAGCACCGGATCCCCGTCGCCATCCTCATATATGTCGCTGACATAGACCACCGCGAGCTGCACCGCGTCCTTCGAGAGGAACGCGACCTGCTTCTGCGCTTTCGATGCGACCGTGACCGGATCCTCGATTCGATAGAGCTTGAAGTCGCCCAGCTCCTCCTGCTTCGCCCTGCGTGCGCTGGTGACGACAATGTCGTTGGCCGCCAATCCCGCGATCGGCGCCGGCGCGGACATTTCCATGGGCGGCGGCGGCGGCGGAGGCGGAGGTGGGGGCACGGCAGCACCCACCGGCCAGCATTCAAGCTCCAGCTCATCATCGCCATAATGGCCGAAATCGCTCCAGTCCGAGCTGCGGTTCGGCTTGCCCGCAACCACCTGCGTTCCGGCATTGGCAAAGCTCGTCACGTCGCTCGACGCGAGCGTCACCCAGGCGATCATGTCGGCGCCGCGCCCGTCCGAGCGCATCTGCACGACATAATCGGCCTGCCAGTCGAACCCGCCGGCGAGATAGGAAAGCGTGAGCTTCACGGTGCGCGTCGCGTCACTGTCGGTCTGGATCGACAGCGTCGGCTTGGCGGACAGGCCATCGGGCACCCCGTCATAGACAAGGGTCTCAGGCAAGCCGGAGCATTTCGCCTCGAATCCGGCGCCGGTCTGGAGCACCGCGGCGCCGTCAGCGGAGGACCGGATCGTCGCCTGTTCCTCGATGACCTTGCCCGTCCCCGGATTGGTGCGCCGGATCATTACCCGCCGGCCAAGCGCCCGATCATACAGGCTGCGCGGGGAAAGCAGGTCAGCGTCGAGATTCTTCTCGCGCACGTCCTGCGGCAGGCCGCTGACGAGCGCGGTTTCGGGAAAGATATTGCCGGCGACCCCCTGAAACCGGATCACCGAGCGGCCCGCGGGAAGCCGCACCGTCCTGGTCTCGGTGATCAGTGCGAAGCCATCAGGATTATTCCTGTCGATCTCCTCGTCGGCACCGCGATTGGGCGCCCGATATACCGTGACCGACACCGAATCGGGGCCCGGCGAGGAGACGACCTCCTGCGCCGCGACCGGAACTTCGGCCACGACCAGCGCGATCGCCGACAGGGCGATCAGCCCGCGCAACCGAATCAGTACCGTGTTTCGAAGGTGGCGGTCAGCGTCGCCTCGCCATTGGCGGGCACCGACACATGCCACACCGCCTCGTTCGACGAGCGGCGCTCGCTCGGCTGGCTCTCGTCGATGATCCTTGTGTCGTCATAACCGCTGTCGAGCCCAGCCTGGACGAGGTCGACCGTCACCGCTTCGGGCCGCGCATTGGTGAAGCTGTAACGCATCGCCGAACGCCACCGGGAACTCCCCTGCCGTGTCCGGCTCTCCACCACCGGCTTCACCTTCACATCGAATGCTTCGCCGGTCTTGAGCGCGAGGCTCGATCCCATTGGCGTGTGGCCGATGCTGTTCTCGCCGATGAATTGCGGCTGGCCCTTGGCATCGCGGATATAGACGCGAACGGTACCGGCGGGGAGCGCGTCGCCCAGCCCGCCCTCCTTCGAACTGGAGAATTCGAGCACGGTCGCCGCGCTTTGCGGATCACTAGGCGCATTCAGCCAGGCATTGCGGAATTCATAGGCCTTGCGCGCGGGCACGCTGGACACGTTCAGGAAGCTGACCTGCTTCTGCTGGTTGGCGGCGAGCGTGGTGCGGTTCTTGATCGGATAAAGATAATAGTCACCGAGCCGGGCTCTTGCCGCGGTCTCAGTGCCGGGATTCCTGCCGGGCGCATAGCCTGTATTGCGATTGCCATTGGCGCCGGGGTTGCCCGCGACAAGCAGCGTATCGGCGTCGGGAAAGCTGGTGCCGCTATTGTTCTGGAGCGTCACCCAGCCCTGGACATCGATCACGCTCTTCGCCTCGTCGAACAGCGCGACATAATCAGCGCTCCAGCTGAAGCCACTGGCGAGATAGCTCAGCGTCACCGGGCGTGGCCCGGCGGCCCTGGTGTCGAGCGTCACTGACAGGGTCGGGCGCGCGCGCAGGTTGGGCGGCAGCGAATCGAACACGACCCGGACGGGCAGGCCGTCCTCGCGCAGCACCTCGATCCGGTTGCCGATCTGGAGAACGACACCGTCATTCGACGCAAGCACCTTCGCCACCTCGCGGGTTTCGACTCCGGTTGCCGGATTGGTGCGGATCAGCGTGACATTCTGCCCGACCGCCTTTTCCATCAAGGCAGTCGGCGAGAGGAGATCATAGTCGTAATTCTGCTCGACGATCTCGGTCCCGGCCGCGCTCAGCCGCACCGTAGCGGGCCGGATATTGCTCGAGACATCGGGGAAATCCTGGCGCGAGACGCCGGCCGGGAGGGTGAGCTGGCGGGTATCCTGAATCAGCGCGACGTCATTCGAATAGATGGTGATCGCCACATCGCCCTGGGCGTTCCCGCCCTGCCTGTTTGGCAGCTGGGTCTGGGCTGTGGCTGAAACGGGCAGCACGGCGAGCGCCATCGTGATCCACACCCGCATGCCCATCCTCCCAGATTGCTGTCAGGGCATGCTAGGCGGGTCGGTGGTGACGTCAACAGCGCAGCGTGTGCGGTCATGAAAAAGGCCGGCCCCGCTTGTCGCAGGACCGGCCCGTTTTCTTCGTTACCGGACGATCAGCTCGCCGTCGTCGTCTCGCTCGCCGGCGGACGGCCACGGCGACGGCGGGGCTTTTCCTCGGCCTCGTCGGGCACAACCGCCGAAATGTTCAGCGACGGCGGCAGGAGATCGGCCTCGAACATGGCGGGAGCCTCTTCCTCGACCGGGCGACGCGGCGGACGGCCACGGCGCGGGCGATCCTGGGCCGCGGGCACCACCTCGGGCGCTGCGTCCTGGCGGGCGACCGGAGCCTCCTGGCGAGCCGGCGCTTCCTGCGGTTCACGCTGAACCTGCTCGCGCCGGGGCTGGGCCACGCGGCGGGGCGGAGCGCGATCCTCGTCCTCCTGCCCATAAGGCGCGCGGTTGCCGCGATCACCCGCAGCGCGATCGTTCCCGCTGCGATCACTCCGATCGTCGCGGGCATAACGATCGCTATTGCCCTCATAGCCGCTGCCGTTGCCGTTGCCGTTGCCCCGCGCGCGCGGGCGCTCGTCGTCATATTGGCCGGCCTGTTGCCCGGATTGCTGCCCGGACTGCTGCCCGGACTGCTGCCCGGACTGCTGGTTGCCGTTCACGCCTTCATTCTGGCGATTGCCACGGTCCTGGCGATCCTGGCCGCCATTATAGCCATTGCCGTTCTGGCGCGGTTCGGACTGACGGGGCTCGGCCATACGCGGCTCGGGGCGCGCGATCGGCTCGCCATCCTCGTCATATTCCTGCTCGTCCTCCTCAAAGGCGGCGCCACCGTTCTGGCGCCTGTTCTCCTCGAAGCGCGAGCGCGTCTCGGCGAGGACGCGGAAATAATGGTCCGCGAACTGGAGATAATATTCAGTGTTGACCCGGTCGCCCTGCATCTGGGCGTCGCGCGCGAGAGTCTTGTATTTCTCGAGCAGCTGGGCGGCGTTGCCGCGCGCACGGTTGTCGATCCGGTTGCCATTATCCTGGCGGCCCGGATTACCTTGCGGGCGCTGTTGCTGCCCGCCACGACCGCGACGGCGGCCGGCCTGACGATTATTGATCAAGTGTTGTTGTCCTGTCCTTCGAAACCAACCCGGTCGTGCTCCAGAAATGTGGATGCATGCCCCTTGGCTCGTCCACGCCGACCATCGGCGAAACGGGCCTGCCACGGTCGCCGGACGACAGCGACTTCATGACGAAGGGAGCGGGCAACAGCCCATTTTCAACCGGTTATGATGAAAACGCGTGCCCCTGCCCCGCTCATAGCGGCTGGCGAGCCAATCTCCAAGAGGAATATTGTGCTGATCTGGGGCAAGTTCAAGTCGCGACCAGCGCGCGCGGATTGCCGCCGAGATCATCGCGGAGGCAGACCGAGAGGCCCTGCGCGATGAGCAGGGCGGTAACCGCGTTCGCCTGTGTTGCGCCGATCTCCAGGATCGCCACGCCGCCGGGTGCCATCAGGCGCGGAAGCTGGGGGATGATCACTCGATAGGCGTCGAGGCCGTCGGCGCCCGCGAACAGCGCGGCCGGAGGCTCGTGATCGCGCACTTCCGGTGGAAGCTGCTCGACGGTGCCAATATAAGGCGGGTTGGCGAGGATCAGGTCGAAGCGCCCGGCCACCGCTGCGGCCCAGTCCCCGACCTCGAATCGAGCGCGGGTCGCCATGCCCAGTCGATCGGCATTGGCGCGCGCATAACCAAGCGCCTCGGCCGACGCGTCGACGCCGAGCCCGACCGCTGCGGGCCACTGATCGAGCGCGGCGAGCAGCAGGGTACCGGGGCCAGTGCCAAGATCGAGGATCGTCGCCGGCACGCGGCCGGCAAAATGCTCGACCGCCGCCTCGATCAAGGTTTCGCTGTCGGCACGCGGCACGAGAACGCCGGGCCCGACCCGAAGCTCGATCGTCCAGAAGGCGCGGGTGCCGGTGATATAGGCGATCGGCTCGTGGTTCAGGCGACGGGCGACGAGCGGGGCGAAGGTCGCAGGGGTGAGATCGTCGAGATGACGAAGCAGCAGCGCCTCGCGGGTGATGCCGAGGGCGTGGGCCATCAGCAGCTCGGCGTCGAGACGCGGGGTTTCGGAGACGCCTGCAAAAGAATCGGCCGCCTCCGCGAGAGCTCTTCTTACTCCCCTCCCGCTTGCGGGAGGGGTTGGGGGAGGGCTTGTCACAAAGGTCGCCGCGAGGAGGCCATGCCCTCCCCCAGCCCCTCCCATAAATGGGAGGGGAATTTACGCATCCAGCGACGCAAGCCTTTCAGCCTCGTCCTCCGCAATCAGCGCCCCGATCAGCTCGTCCATCTTGCCGTCGAGAATTTCCGGCAGCCGGTGCAGGGTCAGGCCGATCCGATGATCGGTCACCCTCCCGTCCGGAAAATTATAGGTCCGGATCCGCTCCGAACGATCCCCCGACCCGACCATGGATTTCCGCGCGCCGGCGCGCTCGCTATGCAGCCGATCGCGCTCGAGCTCGTACAGGCGGGTGCGGAGCACCTTCATCGCCTTGGCCTTGTTCTTGTGCTGCGATTTCTCGTCCTGCTGGATGACGACAAGCCCAGTCGGGATATGCACGATCCGCACCGCCGAATCGGTCGTGTTGACTGATTGCCCGCCCGGCCCCGACGAGCGGTAGATATCGATCCGCAGATCCTTGTCGTCGATCTTCACGTCGACCTCTTCGGCCTCGGGCAGCACCGCGACCGTCGCGGCGGACGTATGAATCCGCCCGCCCGCCTCGGTCACGGGCACACGCTGCACGCGGTGGACGCCGCTTTCGAACTTGAGCTTGGCGAACACGCCCTTGCCCTCGACCGAGGCGATCGCTTCCTTGAAACCGCCGGAATCGGACGAGGAGGCGGAGATCAGCTCGACCCGCCATCCCTGCGATTCGGCATAGCGCTGGTACATGCGGAACAGATCGCCCGCGAACAGGGCGGCCTCGTCGCCGCCGGTGCCGGCGCGGATTTCGAGCATCGCCGCGCGCTCGTCCGCCGCATCGCGCGGCAGCAGCGACAATGCGAGCGCGCGCTCGGCCTCGGGAAGCGTCGAGCGGATCGAGTCGATCTCCTCGCGCACCATCGCCCTAACCTCGGGATCGCTCTCCTCCTCCATCGCGGCGAGCGTCTCGAGTTCGGCGCGCAGCCGCCGCACCGCGCCCGCCGCCTGGGCGACCGGCTCGAGCTCGGCATATTCCTTGGAGACGGCAACGAAGCGCTCGGAGGGCAGGTCGCCGGTCGCCATCTGCGCCTGCAACTCGTCCCGCCGCGCCTCGATCTGCGCGATCCGCTCGGGGGAGATGCCGGTCATGAAGCTTGCAGCGCCCCGACCAGGTCAGCGAACGCCACCTCCGACTGCGCGCCGGAGCCGAGCGCCTTGACTGAGGCGACCCCCTTGGCGAGCTCGGATTCGCCCAGGATCACCGCGAAACGCGCGCCCGACGCATCGGCCTTGGCCATGCGCCGCTTCATGTTGCCGCGAAACGCCATGTCGGTCGCGATGCCGGCGCGGCGCAGATCGGCCAGGATACCGAGTGCCCGCGCCTCGGCTGCGTCGCCCATCGGAATGACGACTGCCTCGATCCGCTCGATCTCGGGCTCGGCCAGCAACATCGCCAGCCGCTCGACCCCGGCCGCCCAGCCGACTCCGGGTGTCTCCGGCCCGCCGAGCGAGCCGATCAGCCCATCATAGCGCCCGCCCGCGAGCACCGTGCCCTGGGCGCCGAGCCGGTCAGTCACGAACTCGAACGCAGTGTGGCGATAATAATCGAGCCCGCGCACCAGCCGGTCGTTGCGCGTCCACGCCACCCCGGCCGCATCGAGTCCTTTGGTGACATTCTCGAAGAATGCGCCCGCCTCGCTGGTCAGATAGGCGTCGATGCCCGGCGCCGCATCGGCGATCGGCCGGTCCTTCGGGTCCTTGCTGTCGAGGATACGCAGCGGGTTGCGTTCGAGCCGCGCCTTGCTGTCGTCGGACAGGTCGCCCGCATTCCGCCCGAAATGCGTTACCAGCGCACCGCGCCAGGCGTCGCGCGTCTCAGCGTCGCCGAGCGTGTTGAGCTGGAGCGTCACCCCGTCCTGAATGCCGAGTTCGCGCAGCAGTTGATCCGCCAGCACCAGCAATTCGACATCCGCGGCCGGTTCGGCCGCGCCGATCACCTCGGCATCGATCTGGTGAAACTGGCGGAAGCGTCCCTTTTGCGGCCGCTCGTAACGGAACACCGGCCCGGCGGTCGCGAGCTTCAGCGGCGCATATTGCTGCCAGCCCTCGGTCAGATAGGCGCGCGCGATCCCGGCGGTGAATTCAGGCCGCAAGGTCAGCGAATCGCCGCCGCGATCCTCGAAGGTGTACATCTCTTTCGAGACCACATCAGTCGTCTCGCCCAGCGACCGCGCGAACACCGCGGTGGATTCGAACACGGGAATATCCACCCGCTGGAAACAATAGAGCCGCCGGACAGTTTCGAACGCTTCGAGCACGCGTGCGAAGCGGCGTTGCTCGTCGCCGAAGATATCCTGCGTGCCGCGGATGCGTTTGGGGGTTTCGATGCGGGCCATAAGGCGGCGCTATCTATGCGAGGCCCGGCCCGAGCGCTAGGCCCTCGCGATTCAAAGGGGAATGACGTGTGATTCAGCTCGGCAACAAGATCGCCCCTGTGCGGTTCGTGGTGTTCGTCGTCGCGTTCGCGATCGGCCTCGTCGTGCTCATCCCGATGCTGGGCAAGGGGCTCGGCACCATGGCCGCTTTCGACATCGCGAGCGCCCTGTTCCTCGCCCTCGTCGCCCCGCTGCTCCGCAGCAAGGCCGACGATATGCGCAAGTTCGCCAAGGAGAATGACGCCAACCGGGCGCTGCTGCTCGGCCTCTCGGCGGTGGTGCTGATGGTGGTCCTTGTCTCGGTCGCCAGCGAGATGCAGGGCGACAAGGGCAATATCCTGAAGACGACCTTGCTCGTCGCGACCCTGGTGCTCGCCTGGCTGTTCTCGAACACCGTCTATGCGCTGCATTATGCGCATATCTATTATGTCGAGGATGGCGGCAAAGACAGCGGCGGCATCAATATCCCGGGCTGCGACGAGCCCGATTACTGGGATTTCGTCTATTTCAGCTTCACCCTCGGCATGACCTTCCAGACATCGGACACCCAGATCGAATCCTGGCGGATCCGCCGCATCTCGATCGGCCAGTGCCTCGCCGCCTTCGTGTTCAACATCGGCGTGCTCGCCTTTTCGATCAACGTGCTCGGCGGCGGCTGACCCAATCGATCGCGGTACAGCCGCGCCAGCGGGATCCGGGCGGCGCGCGCGATCCGCGCCTGGCCCCGACTATCCTGCCGGAAGCGCCTCGACGGCGGGATAGACGAGCGACACGCCGTCAGGCCGTGCCGCTTCGTTCATCCTGGCGCGGTCAATTCGCGCATCGCCCATCAGATGAAAGACCTGCGTTCCGCCATGAAGAAGATAATCGGCGACGAATCGCCGATGGCACCGCCACCAGACGGCTTCCGAACACATGATCGCGCACCGCCGCTCCAGGCTCGACGCCATGAGGCGCGACAACCCCCGCCGAAACGAGTCGGACAGCGCATAATCGGCATAGTTATGGAAGCTCTGGTTGGTCCAGAAACCATTGACCTTGGGCGGTACCGTCTTCGACCTTGGCCGCCTCCCGCCAAGCTCCTCGATCAGCATATGGCCGATCTGCCAGGTCGAAAGCGCCTCCGGCAGCGAATCGAGGTTGAACTGCGGATTGGTCAGCGATCGCGGCATGCTTCGGATATCGACCACCATGTCGACCTGGCCGACCTTCAACAGGTCGACGAATGCCGCGATGCTCCGCGTCGAGTGGCCGACCGTATAGACCGGAGGCTTTTCGCTCGGCGCCAACGCGCTCGCCTAGTCTTGCGCGAGCAGGAGAGCGTGCGCGATATCGGCAAGCAGATCGTCCTCATGCTCGAGGCCGATCGACAAGCGCAGCACCTGGTCGCTGATTCCGGCGACCCGCCGGCCCTCGGCCCCCATCTCGGCATGAGTCATCGTGGCCGGATGCGCGACGAGACTTTCGACTCCGCCCAGCGACTCGGCCAGCGTGAACACCCGGACACCCTCGCAGAAGCGGCGGATGGCATTGATGTCGCCGGCGAGCTCGAAGCTGAGCATCGCGCCGAAGCCGCGCTGCTGGCGCCCGGCGAGCGCATGCCCGGGATGGTCCTCCAGCCCGGGATAATGGACTGCGACAACCTGGGGCTGCCGCTTCAGGAAGGCAGCGATCGTGCCCGCCGTCTTCTGCTGGCGCTCGATCCGGACGAACAGGGTCCGCAGCCCCCGCAACGTCAGCCAGGCATCGAAGGGCGATCCGGTCACCCCGGTCACATTCGCCCAGGCGCGCAATGCATCCGCATCGTCAGCACGCGCAGCCACCACGGCGCCGCCGATCACGTCGGAATGACCGTTGAGGAATTTGGTCGTCGAATGAATCACATAATCCGCACCGAGCGAAATCGGCCGTTGCAGCGCCGGGGAAAGGAAGGTGTTGTCGACCATCGTCGCGGCGCCCGCCGCCCTGGCGCGACGCGCGACATCAGCGATATCGGTGACGCGCATCAGCGGATTGCTCGGGGTTTCGATCATCACGAGCGCCGGTGAGTCGACGAGCGCGGCATCAAGCGCCGCCGCGTCCGCAAGATCGACAATGGCGAGCCGAAATTGCCCCTTGTCGGCGCGCGCCTTCAGGAGACGCAGCGTGCCGCCATAACAATCATGCGGCGCGACGACCCGGTCGGCCGGCCCCAATTGGCCGAGGACGAGATCGATCGCCGCCATGCCCGACGAGGTGACGACAGCGCCGGCGCCGCCTTCGAGCGCGGCCAATGCCTCTCCCAGCATGTCGCGATTGGGATTGCCGGCGCGGCCATAATCGTAGCGACGCGGGCGTTCGAACCCCTCAAAGGCATAGGTGGTCGACAGATGGAGCGGCGGAGAGACCGCGCCGAACTGGGTGTCGCTGGCGACGCCATAGGCTGCAGCCATGGTTTCGGCCTTCAGCGGATCGGTCATATCATTCCTCGCGATTCCCATGTCGTCCTCACTGCCTTGCAGGTCGCGACCCGGCCCGACAATCCCCCGCGCCCGTTCCAGCTGAAATGTCGCACCCCGAGTGGCCGCCCGCGCCGGAGCGTGATAAAAGGCGAACGAAATATCGGGGAGTTTCCGATGGCGTCCGTCAAGCCACCCAAGAAGAGCGAAACGATCGAGATCAGGCTGTCGCACGAGGCAAAGGCAGCGTTCATGGAACGATGCCGCCACGAGCGGCTGACCGCCAGCGAGGCGATAAGGCTGTTCATCGACGATCAGCTCGATCCGCGGGCGCCCCCTCGCCGGCGGCGGGCCGTCTCCTGGCGCATCCTGGCGGCGAGCGTTGCCGGGGCTGTTTTCGGCCTCGGGGCCGCCGCCCCGTCCTTTGCCTGGGCCACCCAAAATACACGCCCCGTTTTCGACCAGCTCGACCGCAACCATGACGGTGTCCTGAGCTACGAGGAATTTAGGACGCGCTAGATAGCCGATGGCATGCAAGCGGCTGGTCGGCAGTCTTGGAGGTAAGAAATGACCAAAGCGTTCGACATGATGATGGCGGGCCTGGACGACGCAATCGCCTATGCCGAGGGTGATCATAGCCGAGGCCGGGTCGCGACTATCGATGTGAAAGCGGTGCGGTCGGCGACCAAGCTCAGCCAGGCGAAGTTTGCAGATGCCTTTCGCTTCCGCGCTGCCACCGTTCGCGATTGGGAGCAGGGACGCCGCGCGCCTGACACGGGGTCGCTGACCTTACTGAAGATGATCCAGGCGGATCCGGAAGGCGTGCAGCAAATCCTCGCAAAGGTTGGATGAGTTTCGACCGTCCAAATGCTTTTAACTGCGACGAATGAAGAGTCGGCCGCTTCATTCGACGCGTCCGGACACGGTTTTTCCCTGTCCGGACACGGTCCTGCTGGATCGCCGGGCCTGAGGCCGCTTCATCTGTCGGCATGACCGACACAAATCTCACCGCACCGCCCCCGTCCACCCGCACAGGAATCCGCTGGCTCGCCGAAATACGGGGCATCCTCATGCTGCTTCTTCTGGTGATCGGCCTCCACAGCCTGATCGCAAAGCCCTTCTACATCCCGTCCGAATCAATGATGCCGGGCTTGCAGGTCGGCGATCGCCTCGTCGTCAGCAAATATCCCTATGGCTGGTCCTACGCCTCGGCGAGCTTCCATCTCCTGCCCTTCGTGAAAGGGCGGCTGTTCGGCCGAATGCCCGACCGAGGCGATATCGTGATCGTGATTCCGCCGGGCGCTGATCGCCGCGGCGAGGATCTGATCAAGCGCGTCATCGGCTTGCCCGGCGACAGGATCCAGCTGAGCGGTGGCCGGGTCCGGCTCAACGGAAAGCCGATCGAAACTCGGGACATGGGCTATCGGCTGCTGCCGATCGACGGCAATTTCCGATGCGATGCGCATGACCCTGATCCCGAAAGGGCATTTTGGGGATTCGCCGGGGCACGCGTCATCGGCAACGACGGCAAGGCCTATTGCCGCCTTCACATGCTCCGCGAAACCCTGCCCGGCGGCCGTTACTGGGACACGCTCGATTTCGGCCGCAGCGAGGAGGACGACTTCCCGCCTTATACCGTGCCGGCGGGCCATCTCTTCCTTCTCGGCGACAATCGCGACAACAGTGCCGACAGCCGGGTGCCGCTCGAGTTCCATGGCCTTGGCGGCGCGGTGCCGTTCGAGAATATCGGCGGCAGGGCAGAGTTCGTGACCTTCTCGCTGAAGGGCGATGCGACATGGAATCCGCTCAGCTGGTTCTCCGCCTTCAGGGGCGATCGTGCCGGCACGTCGCTGCGGCCCGAAACAGCGCACTGAGGGGGTCCGCAGGACAGCGCCCTTATCACTCCTCTTCAACGCCCCCGACCGACCGAATCACCACCGTCCCCGATCGCCGGTCGACCAGGATATCGTCCTCATAGGCCTCGTCCTCATGGCCGAAGGGCGGGCGCTCCATCACATTGTAGATCGCGAGCTGGTCCTGCATCTGCTCGAGCTCGGCCTTCTGGACGATCTCGGTCCAGCGCCGCTGCGCGATCTGGCTGCCGTTCAGCGCCCGGTTGGTCAGCGCCCTGAACACGGCACGGTTGGCCGGCAGCGTTACTGCCTCCGCGCCTTCCTCAACCGTCACCAGCCGATAGGCTTCGGCAAGAATGGCTGCCCGGGTCGGCCGGTCCGCGCCGGGCAGCCGATCGCCCGGCGCGCCGGTCGCGAAGCGCCCGCGCGGCCGCCCGGCCGGGTTGCCCGACGTGCCCTTGATGAAAGGCCGCCCGCGCACGCGCGCTGCCCTTTCCTTGTCGGCATCCTCCCCCGGCATTACCCGCGATTCCACTTCCCGCTCGGTCATGTCATTTCTCCGGCCATGCTTCGTCCGACCACCTCCAGAGCCGATTTCACCCACCAGTTGAATCGCGACTCCGCTGTTCCAGCTGTTCCTCTCGCTGTTCACCCCGCTGTTCGGTCACGATTTTTCGCTGTTACGCCCGCTGTTCTCCGCTGTTATTCGATAACAGCGGGATTCATATGCAAGTCATTGATTTTGGTTGATGAATTGCCAGCATTTTTCCACCGTAACAGCGGCGAAAAAAATAAATTGCGCGGAACAGCGGAAAACAGCGGGAAGACGCGCGCCGTGCGAACCTCCGGCGACACGAAATTGCAATCCGCGCCGCCCGCGCGCCACCGTCGCCGAGTCGCACCTCTGGACGGGCGGTGCCTTGCCCTATTAAGCCACCTCTTGTCCGACCTCTTGCCGGAAGGCCTTTTCTCCATGATCCGTAGCGTCGCGCTTGTTTCTCTGCTTGCCTCAGTCGCCTTTCCCGCCCTTGCCGAGAATTCGAAGCCGCAGCCGGTGCCATGGGTCAACACCATCCCCGATGCGCGCGACATTCCCTATCCTGGCACGATCACGCTCGACATCGACGCGACCGACACGAAGCGCGGCATCTTCACCACGAAGGAGACGATTCCGGTCGCCGAGGCCGGCGAGATGGTGCTGCTCTTCCCGAAATGGCTGCCGGGCAACCATTCGCCGACCGGCCAGCTCGACAAGGTCGTCAGCCTGCATATCCGTGCCGGCGGCAAGGATCTCGCCTGGACGCGCGATCCGGTCGACGTCTTTGCCTATCACATCAATGTCCCCAAGGGCGTGAAGGCGCTCGATATCGACCTGCAATTCGCCTCGGCGACCGCATCGGACCAGGGCGGCATCGTGATGGGGCCGGACATCCTCCGCCTGCAGTGGAATTCGATGAGTCTTTATCCGGCCGGCTATTTCACCCGCCAGATCCCGGTCAGGGCGACGGTCAAATATCCCGAGGGCTGGCATGCCTCGTCGGGCCTGCCGTCAAAGGCGGTCGGGTCGCTCTATACCTATGACAAGACCAACTATGAGGTCCTGGTCGATTCGCCGGTGCTCGCCGGGCGCTATTACAGGCAATGGCCACTCAGCCCGCGCGTCAACCTCAACGTCTATGCCGACAATGCCGCCGAGCTCGCCGCCACCCCCGAGCAGATCGATGCCCACAAGAGGCTCGTCGAGCAGGCAGTCGGATTGTTCGGCACGCAGCATTACGACAATTATGAATTCCTGTTCTCCCTGTCGGACGAGATTGGCGGCCAGGGCCTCGAGCATCACCGTTCGTCCGAGGACGGGGTGAAGCCGGGCTATTTCATCGACTGGAAGAACAATATCGGCGCGCGCAACCTGCTGCCGCACGAATATACCCATAGCTGGGACGGCAAGTTCCGCCGCGGTGCCGACCTGTGGACCCCCGATTTCCGCACCCCGATGCGCGATTCTCTGCTCTGGGTCTATGAAGGCCAGACTCAGTTCTGGGGCTATGTCCTCCAGGCGCGTTCGGGGCTGGTGTCGAAGCAGGATACGCTCGACCAGTACGCAGCAATCATGGCCCAGCTCGACAATCGCCCGGCGCGCAACTGGCGCGACCTGCTCGACACAACCAATGATCCGACGATCTCGCAGCGCCGGCCCAAGGGATGGCTGAGCAACCAGCGCTCGGAGGATTATTACAATGAGGGGCTGCTGGTCTGGATGGAGGTCGATTCGATCCTCCGCAAGCAATCGGGCGGGACGAAGTCGATCGACGATTTCGCCGCCAAATTCTTCGGCCTGACCGACGGCGATTATGGCGAGGTGACCTACAGCTTCGACGATGTCGTCTCGACGCTCAACAGCATCCAGCCCTATGACTGGGGCGGCCTGCTCACCAAAAGGCTGACCGAGGTCGGCGCACCCGCGCCGCTCGGCGGCTTCGCGGCCAATGGCTACAAGCTCGTCTATACCGAGGAGCCGGCGCCGACCTTCAAGCAGGGCGAGACCACCCGCAAGTCGACCGATCTCACTTATTCGATCGGGTTCGCGCTCAACAAGGACGCCGCGCTCACCTCGGTCCAATGGGACGGACCGGCCTTCAAGGCCGGATTGAAACCCAGCGACACGATCCTCGCGGTCAACGGTGCTGCCTATACCGATACGCTGCTCAAGGCGGCGATCACCGCGGCGAAGACAGGCAAGGACCCGATCGTGCTGCTCGTGAAGAGCGGCAACCGGATCGAGCCGGTCAGCATCGAATATCATGGCGGCCTGCGTTATCCGCACCTCGAGAAGATCGGCACCGGAGAAGGCGGGCTGGACAAGCTGCTCACGCCGAAATGACGTACTGAAAACTTCCTCCCCATCGCTGATGGGGAGGAATGAAGAAACACCGTGGAGCGGGATCGCGCTCTGATGGAGGATTGGTGATGAAGTCGGGACATCTTCTCGCGCTGCTGGCTGGCACTGGCTTGCTGTCGACAGCCGCCGCCGCGCAGGGCCTGCCGGTCGCCTCTCCCTTGCCCGACGCGATCCCCGCCGCGGCCGACACGCCTTATCCCGGCACGATCACGCTCGATGTGGATACGACCGACGTCGCCCAGGGATTGTTCACCGTCCGCGAGACGATCCCGGTCAAGAGCGGGCCGCTCGTCCTGCTCTATCCGGAATGGAAGCCGGGCAACCATGCGCCGTCCGGTCAGATCAAGAATGTCGCCGGGTTGACCATCACCGCGAACGGCAAGCCGCTCGCCTGGACCCGCGACACGGTCGACATGTACGCCTTTCACGTCGACGTGCCCGCGGGGGTGAAGGCGATCGAGGCCCGCTTCCAGTATCTCTCGCCGGTCGCTGGCGGCGGCGATTACCGCGTCGTCGCAGCGCCGAGCCTGCTCAACCTGCAATGGGAATCGGTCTCGCTGTATCCGGCTGGCCATTATGTCCGCGATATCCAGGTCAAGGCGAGCGCGACCTATCCCGCGGGATGGACTGCGTTCAGCGCGCTGCGCGGCGTGAAGGCCGGCAACCGGGTCGCATACGACCAGGCCCGCTACGACATCCTGATCGACTCGCCGGTCTATGCCGGGCTCAACGCGAAGCAGATCGCGCTCGACCCCGCCGTGTCGCTCGATATCGTCGCCGACACCCCCGAGGAACTCGCGATCACCCCGGCCCAGATCGCGACGCAGAAGGCGCTCGTCGTCCAGGCCGACCGGTTGTTCGGCACGCGCCATTTCGACCATTACGACTTTCTGCTCGCTGCATCCGACGTGCAGTCGGGCGACGGGCTCGAACATCATCGCAGCTCGGAGAATTCGGCTGACGGCGACTTCTTCACCGAGTGGGGCGCCAACGTCGCCAACCGCTATGTCACCGCGCATGAATTCACCCATAGCTGGAACGGCAAGTTCCGCCGCCCCGCCGATCTCTGGACCCCCGATTACCGCACGCCGATGCAGGATAGCCTGTTATGGGTTTACGAGGGCCAGACCCAGTTCTGGGGCGATGTGCTCGCGGCGCGCTCCGGCGTGTGGAGCAAGCAGGAATATCTCGACACGCTCGCCAATGTCGCGGCCAATTACACCGCCGGCACACCCGGCATGGACTGGCGGCCGCTCCAGGATACCACCAACGATCCGATCCTGACCGGGCATGGCGATACCAGCGCCTGGGCAAGCTGGTCGCGCGGCTATGATTATTACCGCAACTCGGAGCTGATCTGGCTCGAGGCCGACCAGACGATTCGCGAACTGAGCCACGGCACCAAGGGCCTGGACGATTTCGCCGCGCTGTTCTTCGGCGTCGAGCCCGGCCAGTGGGATCATGAGGTGACCTATCGCTTCGACGATGTCGTCACCGCGCTCAACCAGGTCCAGCCTTATGACTGGGCGAGCTTCCTGCGCCGGCGCCTCGACGGCACCAGCCCGACCACGACGCTCGCCGGGATCGAAAAGGCCGGCTACAAGCTCGTCTTCACTGACGAGCCCAATGCGACGACCAAGGAGGCCGGCCCCAAGATCAAGGGCATCAACCTCACTTACTCGCTCGGCCTCAACGTCAACGCCAAGGGCAGGATCACCAGCGTGTTGTGGAACGGCCCCGCCTTCAAGGCCGGCCTGAAGCCGGACGACACGATCGTCGGGATCAACGGGCTGGTCTGGGACGCGCCCCGGCTGCGCGCCGCGATCACTGCGGCTAAGACCGGCAAGGACCCGATCGTCCTGCTGATCCAGAATCGCGATCGCTTCACCATCGTCCCGGTCGACTATCATGGCGGCCTGCGCTATCCGCACCTTGAGAGGACCAGCACCGGCGAAGCCGGGCTAGATCGGCTGATTGCAGCAAAATAGGGACTTTCATGAACATCGATTTGATTCCGGTCGGCGATGATCCGCCGAACAGCCTCAACGTCATCATCGAGGTGCCGGTTGGCGGCGAGCCGGTGAAATATGAATTCGACAAGAAATCGGGGGCGCTGTTCGTCGACCGGATCCTCCACACGCCGATGCGCTATCCGGCGAATTACGGCTTCGTGCCGCACACCCTGTCACCCGACGGCGATCCGCTCGATGCGCTGGTAATCGCGCGCTCGCCCTTCATCCCGGGCTGCGTCGTCCGCGTCCGCCCGATCGGCGTCCTGAAGCTCGAGGATGAGGCCGGCGGCGACGAGAAGCTCATCACCGTGCCGGTCGATACGACCTTTCCCTATTATACCGATGTCGGCGAGCGGCAGGATCTGCCCTCGATCGTGCTCGCGCAGATCGAGCATTTCTTCACCCACTACAAGGATCTCGAGCCCCAGAAATGGGTGCGGATCGGCAGCTGGGGCGATGCCGAGGAAGCGAAGCGAATCGTCGTCGAGGCAATCGAGGCGGCAGCAAAGGCCAAATAAAGGGCGGGGCAATGCGGAAGGCGTGGAGATGGTGTGCTGCGGCGGGGATCGTCGCCTTCACCGTCTCCTCGCTGTTCGCGCGCATCCCCGGCCTCGTTGCCTGTGGCCCGACCGGCGGGCTCGAACCGATCATCGCGTTCGAGCTCGCCCGCACCACCGCCGACGTCGCCACCCTGTTCGGGGCCGAGCCCTGCACCTCGACTCTCGTCGCTGCGCAGAAGACCGGGCTGCTCCTCGACGGCCTCGGCTTCATCCCGAGCTACACCGCCTTCCTGATCCTCGGCGCGATCGCCGCCGGCGCGCGCGGCCGGGTCCGGCAACTGGCGCTCGCCCTCTTCCTCAGCGCGGCGCTGTCCGACGAGATCGAGGGCTTCCTGCTGGGCGCTATCCTCGATCGCCTGCCCGGAACGCCGGCCCTGCTCCATGGCCTCTGGTGGGCGGTGCATGTGAAGTTCGGCCTGCTCGCGCTCGGCACGATTCAAATCGGCGCAATCCTCTGCAACACATCATGGCGCCGCCGAATCGCGGCGGGAATCATGATCGTGGGAGGGCTGTTCGCATTTTTTGGTCTCGTGGCCCCTTCAGCCGGCACGATGATGCAGGGCTTCCTCATCGCCTGGGTTGCCCTGCTCCTTACGGCGCTTGTCGCTTCTTTCTGGCCGCGCGTTTTTTCGACGGATTCCTGAGTCCGGCGGCGATCCCCAGCGAGGCCCAGTCGCGCATCGCATCGGCATCGTCATAGACATCGTCGGGCGCCTTGCGATAGTTCATCGTGTCGACCCGCCCGTCGCCCATGGTGAAGGTGAAGCGCGTACACCCGGCCGCGTCCCATTCGGCATCGCTCACCGCGTCCGACTTGAACCAGACGCCATCGCCGGCGACGATCGCGAAGATCGTGCCGTCGCAATAGAGCGTCGCACCGCCCATCATCTTGCGCAGCGTCACCGCGCCGACGGGCTCGAGCGCCTCGGCGATCCAGTCGACAAGCCCCTGGTCGAACGCCATATGCCCTCCTCAGCTCTGTGCGGTCAGCTTCAATCCCGCAATGCAGGCGACAATGCCGAGCATCAGCAACAGCCGCGGCAGGCTCGCTGCCTCGCCATACCAGGCGATGCCGACGATCACCGTGCCGAGCGCGCCGATCCCGCCCCACACGATATAGGCAGTCCCCATCGGGATCGAGCGCGATGCGACCTCGAGCAACCCCATCGACAGCGCGACCGAGCCGAGGAATCCGAGCGTCCAGGGGATGTTTCGGAAGCCCTCGACATGGCGAAGGCAGGTGGTGAAGCCGATCTCGAACAGCCCGCCGACGATCAGCGCCACCCAGGCCATTCAGCCCCGCCCGGCCAGTTTGGTCAGTGCATCGCCGGAGACGCGGTTCACCGTCCATTCGTCCATCGGCTCGGCGCCCATTGCCTTGTAGAAGCTGATTGCCTTCTCGTTCCAGTCGAGCACCGCCCATTCGAAGCGCGTGCAACCCCGATCGACCGCGATCCCGGCGAGATGCCGCAGCAACGCAGCGCCGACCCCCTGCCCGCGCGCCTCCGGCGTCACATACAGATCCTCGAGATAGAGCCCGCGCCACCCCGTCCAGGTCGAGAAGTTGTGAAAGAACAAGGCCATGCCCAGCGGTTCGCCCTCCCGCTCGGCGATCACCGCTTCCGCGACGGGCCGCTCGCCGAACATTGCCTCATGGAGCAATGCCTCGGTCGCGACGACCTTGTCGGCCTCGCGCTCGAACTCGGCGAGCTCGCGGACGAAGCGGAGGATCGTCGAGACGTCCTCGGGGCGGGCGAAACGGATCTGGGTCATGCAGCGGCCTCGGTTTGCGGAGCGGGAGCGGCGGTGCCGCGGATCGCGGCGAGGCAGCCGGCGATGATCAGCCCGGCCCCCGTCACGGTGTAGAGCGAGACAGGCTCGCGAAAGATCAGCCAGCCGAACAGCGCCGACCAGACGAAGGCGGTATACTCGACCGGCGCAAGCACCTGCGCCTCGGCGCGGCCATAGGCCCAGGCGAGCATCGCCGCCGAGAAGGAGCCGAGCACCGCCGCGAGGCCGATCATGGGCAGCTGGGTCGCGGCAGGCAGCGATGCGAACCAGGGCGCGCCGAACAGCAGCGCTACGCCGATGACGAGGCTGGTGAACAGCGTGACCTCGATCGGATCGGCGAGCTGTGCCTGTTGCCTGAGCAGGATCAGGCTCCACGCATAGAGGATCGAGGCGAGGATGATCGCCCCCGAGCCGTAGAGCGAGCTGGCGGACGGGTCCGCCCGCGCCTGGCCGAGCGCGATGACGCAAACCCCGATACAGGCGATCACTGACCCGAGGATCGCCGCGCGGCGGATGCGCTCGCCGAGCATCGCCGCTGCGAGGTAAAGCGCGATCAAGGGCGCGAGGAAGGTCAGCGCGACGCCCTGCGCCAGCGGCACCCGGACCAGGCCCCAGAAGAACAGCAGCACCGATATCCCCGCTGCGAGGCCGCGCGTGATGTGGAGGCGGAGCGCGTCGCGTTCCGGCCAGCTCGTGCCGCGCGCAACGAAGATCGTGCCGGTCAGCACCGCGCCGACGATCGATCGCCACAGCACAGCGCTATAGGCGCCGCTGGCGATGCTGAGCCCCTTCATGGCTGCGTCCATGCCTGAATAGACGGCGATGCCGATCGCGGCGATGGTAAAGGCAATCGAGGATTGGCTGCGGTTCATGGCGACCGCATAGCGGCCATCGCGGGAGCCGTCACCCGGTGCCGCGCTTCAGCGCAGGATCATCTGGTCGCCCTTGATCTGCACGTCGCTCAGGTGGCGCAGATAGGTGTGACCGAGCAGCGACAGCTGGCTGCCTTCGAGCACCACGCCAGTCACAGCGGTCGCTTGCTTGCCGTCCAGGACGATCTTGTCGATGAGGACTTCCTGCCCGCGCACCGGCCCCGAAGCGCCGGTGCCGATCACCTGAAACTGCGTTGGATCGAACGGGACGTGCGCCCGCCTCGCGTCTTCCATCGTCAGCGCAACCACATCGGAACCCGTATCGACCACGAAACGGATCGGCTCGCCATTCACGTCGGCGACAGCGAGGAAATGCCCGCCGCTGGCGCGATCAAGCACGGTATCGACCGGCTTCTCCTCGTGCACGGCAGCGACCGCCGCGACCGTGGCAGCTGGCGCAACCTTGGCCGGCGACCCGGGCCCCTTCGCCACGGGAACCGCCAGGCCGATGGCGATTCCCATCGCGACGACGATGGCGAGCATGATCTTCATGAGCGCCAGCCTAGTCACCCGAATCTAAAGTTCGGTGCATAATGTGCGCTCGGTCTTTTGGCAGAAGCGTCTGACCG
>NZ_BAAAEH010000065.1:105797-141054 GCF_039522915.1 Sphingomonas oligophenolica | reverse complement strand
AGGATTTGTCTGCCGTGCACCAACCCCTACAGATAAAATCCCGGACAGCAGTGGGAACAAGTCCGGGATGACGTTTTTGGAAACAGATTCGTATCTTAAAGAGACGTTTACAATGAGATAGTGGCTTAACTTAGCGCCAATGCCCCCCCGCCGGAGTGACGGCGGATCAGGCCGCCTTGCGCGCCTTGGCGAGCTTCTTCAGCACCATGTCGCGCTTCAGGCGCGAGATATGGTCGATGAACAGCACGCCGTTCAAATGGTCGATCTCATGCTGGATGCAGGTGGCGAGCAGGCCGTCGAAATCCTCTTCATGGGAAACGCCCTCCCCGTCGAGCCATTTCACCCGGCAGCGCGCCGGGCGTTCGACCTCGGCATATTGGTCGGGGATCGAGAGGCAGCCCTCATTATAGGTCGAGGTCTCCTCGCTGACCGACACCAGCTCGGGATTGATGAAGACGAGCGGGGTGCGGACCGGCTTGGCCTCCTCGGCATCGCTCTCGGGCTCCTGCAGGTCGATGACGACGATGCGCTGCTCGATCGCGACCTGGGTCGCGGCAAGGCCGATACCGCGGGCATCATACATCGTATCGAACATGTCGGCGACGATCGAGCGGACGGCATCGTCCACCTCGGCCACTGGCCTGGCGACGGCGCGCAGGCCGGGATCGGGAACTTCGAGAATGGTCAGGACGGACATGAGGGCGAGCTAGGAAAGAGCAGGCCTGTCGTCAAGTTCCGGGTGTGGCGCGCACCCTCGCGAAGCCGTCCCTGTTCGGGGCCTTCAACGATTCAGCTCGGTCGCCCTACCAGCATGTTCACGCGAAGCCGCGAAGGCGCGAAGAGCGCGCCGATAAAGAATTGCCCGAATCTCTTCGGAAAAAACCACGACCGGATGGAGCGAAATGCCCGCCCGCCGTGAATCCCTTCGCGTCTTCGCGTCTTCGCGTCTTCGCGTCTTCGCGTGAATCCACTTCCCGCGAAAGGGATTGTCGATCGCGCCTAGGAAACCGGCCGCCGCGCCCTGAGCGCCTGGGCAAGCGTGCCCTCGTCGAGATAGTCGAGCTCGCCGCCGACCGGCAGGCCGTGCGCGAGCTGGGTGACGCGTATCGGGAAGCGCTCGATTCGCTCGGCGATATAGTGCGCGGTGGTCTGGCCCTCGAGCGTCGCGTTCATCGCCAGCACGACCTCGTCGATCCCGCCCGCCTCGATCCGCCGCACCAGCGAATCGATCGCCAGATCCTCGGGCCTGATGCCTTCGAGCGCCGAGAGCCGCCCGCCCAGCACATGGAAACGGCCGGGAAAGAGCCGCGAGCGATCGAGCGCCCAGAGATCGGCGACCTCCTCCACCACGCACAAGGCGCGGGAATCACGGCGCGGATCGGCGCAGACGCCGCACGGGTCAATCGTATCGACATTGCCGCAAACAGAACAGGTTGTCAGCCTTTCCTCAACCGCGGTGAGAGCCGAGAGCAAGGGCCCGAGCGCCGCCTCGCGCTTCTTGAGCAGATGCAGCACCGCCCGCCGCGCCGAGCGCGGGCCGAGGCCGGGCAATCGGGCAAGGGCCTGGGTAAGGGCTTCGATCTCGGGAGACGCCATGCGGAACAGATAGGGGGTTGCACTGCCCTCTGCCAAGCGGCCAGAGCGTGCCCATGCGGATCGTCTTCATGGGAACCCCCGATTTCTCGGTGCCGGTGCTTCAGGCGCTGGTGGATTCAGGCCATGACGTCGTGGCGGCGTACAGCCAGCCGCCGCGCCGCGCGGGCCGCGGCAAGGCGGTCAGGCCCTCCCCGGTCCATGCCCATGCCGAAGCGCTGGGGATCCCGGTCCGCACGCCGCTCACCCTGCGCGACGCCGAGGCCCAGGGCGAATTCGCTGCGCTCGGGGCCGATGTGGCGGTCGTGGCGGCCTATGGCCTCATCCTGCCCCGCGCCGTGCTCGAGGCGCCGCGGCTCGGCTGCCTCAACGTCCATGCCTCGCTGCTGCCGCGCTGGCGGGGCGCCGCGCCGATCCAGCGGGCGATCCTCGCCGGCGACGCGGAAACCGGCGTCTGCATCATGCAGATGGAAGCCGGGCTCGATACCGGGCCGGTGCGGCTCACCGGGCGGACGCCGATCGACGGCAAGTCGGCCGGCGTGCTGACGGAGGAGCTGAGCGCGATGGGCGCCCGGCTGATGGTCGAGGTGCTCGGCGATATCGGGGCCCATCCGGCGGTGGCGCAGCCCGAGGATGGCGTCACCTATGCGGCCAAGATCGACAAGGCCGAGGCGCTGATCGACTGGTCGCGACCCGCGGTCGACGTTGAACGCGGGATCCGGGCGTTCAATCCGGTGCCGGGCGCGTTTTTCGAGATTCAGGGCGAGCGGGTCCGGGTGCTGGCGGCCGAGCTCGATCGTCATCCCGGCGGAGGCCGGGGCGAGGGAACAGTCCTCGACGACAGCCTGACCATCGCCTGCGGCGACGGCGCAATCCGCCCTCTCCTGCTCCAGCGCGCCGGGCGCGGCGTCATGACGTCAGCCGAATTCCTGCGCGGCTTCCCCATCCCGCCGGGCACGATCCTGGCATGACGCGCTTCGCGCTCACCGTCGAATATGACGGCCGGCCGTTCATGGGCTGGCAGCGCCAGGCGCATGGCCCGAGCGTCCAGGAAGCGATCGAGACGGCCGCCCGCAAGATCACCGGCGAGGCGGTGGCGGTCCATGCCGCCGGACGGACCGACGCCGGCGTCCACGCCACCGGCATGCGCGCGCATCTCGACATCGAGCGGCCGATCACCGCGTTCAGGCTGATGGAAGCGCTCAACGCAGTGATGCGGCCAGCGCCGGTGGCGATCCTCGCCTGCGAGACGGTGGCCGACGACTGGCATGCGCGCTTCTCCTGCATCGCGCGGCACTATGAATATCGGATCGTCACGCGCCGCGCACCGCTGACCTTCGAGAACGGCCTTGCCTGGCGCCTGCCCGGCCCGCTCGACGCCGACGCGATGGCCGAAGGCGCCGCGCGGCTGGTGGGGCGTCATGACTTCACCACCTTCAGATCGGCGCATTGCCAGGCGGAAAGCGCGCTGAAGACGCTCGACCGGCTCGACGTGGTTCAGGAAGGAGAGCGGATTAACGTCTTCGCCTCGGCGCGGTCCTTCCTCCACCATCAGGTGCGCTCGATGGTCGGATGCCTTGCGCTGGTTGGCCAGGGGAAATGGTCGGCCGATGACGTGCAGGATGCGCTCGAAGCGTGCGACCGGGCACGGCTCGGGCTCAACGCGCCGCCCGACGGGCTGTATTTCCGGCGGGCCGATTATCCCGATACCGTGTGAGTTCCGAAGCATCCCGTGATGCGCGTCGCCGCCTTTCAACGCCTGCCGGCTTGCGACGATATCGATGCCGGCGCCGAGGCGCTTCTCGCCGACCTTGAATGGGCCGATGCGCGGGGCGTCGATCTCGCGCTGTTTCCCGAGGCTCATCTTGGCGGCCATGCCTATCTGGCCGCGACGATCGAAAGCCGCGCCATGCGCCTCGACGGCGAAGCGGTTCGGCATCTCCTCCTCCGCCTCGCCGCCATCCGCTCGACTGCCGTCCTCGGGCTGTTCGAGTGGCGTGGCGAGCAGATCTACAACAGCGCGATCGTGGTTCAGCGCGGGCGGATCATCGGTGGCTATTCAAAGGCCCATCCCAATGAGGAGCGGATCGCCCCGGGAAACGCCTTCCCCATCTTCGAGTGCGCGCCCCGTCGGTTCGGCATCAACATCTGCAATGACGCCAACCACCCGCACGCGGCACAGGCTGTCGCCGATGCCGGCGCCGCGCTGATCTGCTTTCCGCTCAACAACCTGTTGCCGCCCGACGTCGCTGAGCGATGGCGCGAACGCCACATCGCCAACCTCGTCGCGCGCGCCCGCCAGACCGGCTGCTGGATCCTGTCTGCGGACGCTGCCGGAGAACAGGGCGGGCTTGTCGGTTACGGATGCACCGCCCTGGTCAGCCCCGACGGCGATGTCGTCGCCCAGGCGCGCGAAGGCATCGATGACGTCGTGGTACATGACCTGCCGTGAAGCGACGGCGATCCTGAACCGCTGTCAGGCGCGGCTGAACCGCCCCGCCAACTCCACATGCGTCGACCAGCGGAACTGCCCGACCATAACTCACCCGTCATGCCGGACTTGTTCCGGCATCCACCGGCCCGCAAGAGCAACGCCGTCCGAATCTGCGGCACCGTGGACCCCGGACCAGGTCGAGAACGTTACACTTTACAACCCCAGCCGCTAGGGATAGTGTTTCCGTCATAAGGAGATACTCCCGTGGCAAAGTCTGTTCTGAGCGCATCCCACTTCCACATCGAGGAAGCCGCGTTCGCCCACGTTGAAGCCCTGCTTTGGCCGGAAGGCCCGACGTGTCCGCACTGCGGAAACTGCGATGGCGAGCGCATCGGTCGCCTGCAGGGTAAGAGCAGCCGGATCGGCCTTCGCAAATGCTACGCTTGCCGGGGGACCTTCACCGTTCGCATGGGGACGATCTTCGAAGACAGCCATTTGGCGCTGCACCTGTGGCTTCAGGTGATCCACCTTATGTGCGCCAGCAAGAAAGGCATCTCCACGCGTCAAATTCAGCGGATGCTCCAGTGCAGCATGAAGACCGCTTGGTTCCTTACTCATCGCATCCGCGAGGCGATGAAGGGCGGCCAGATTGGCCCGCTTGGAGGTGAAGGTCAGACCGTGGAAGCCGATGAGACTTTCATCGGCGGCAAGGAGAAGAACCGTCACAAGAGCAAGCGCGCCACCTCGCGGCTCGGCGGAAGCTGGGGCAAGGAAACCGTGCTCTCGTTGGTCGAGCGTGACGGGCGCGTTCGGTCCTTCCACGTCGCCAGCGTTACCGTTGCGAATTTGCGGCCTATTCTCGTTGGCCAGATCGACAGCGCTTCGCTTCTCTGCACTGATGACGCTGGCCAGTATCGTCAAATGGGCCGCGACTTCCGGCATGAAGTCGTGAACCATGGGGCTGAGGAATACGCGCGCGGCCCGTTCCACACCAATTCCGTCGAAGGCTTCTTTCGATCCTGAAGCGCGGGATCGTCGGCTGCTATTTCCACGTCAGCGAAAAGCACCTTCACCGCTATCTGGCCGAGTTCGATTTCAGGCATTCGAGCCGCAAAAGTTGGGGATCGACGATCAGACCCGCGCGGATATCGCGCTGAAGGGCTTCGCCGGTAAGCGCCTGACCTATGAAACAACTCGTTTCTCAACCTGACGGTGACTGCAAAACCCGCTGGTGGCGCGCGCGGGCTCGCCTGCCAGCGGAAGACCCGCAGGGAATCTTTGTCTTCCTTCTAGAGTGAGGTGTCGACATGAAGCGTGAGCCGCCACCCAAATGGGATGATCCAGAGGAATCGAAGCGGTTTCTGGAAACAGCGAAGGCCGTCGAAGCCAGCGACGATCCCAAGGATTTTGAGCGCGCCATCAAGGCCGTTGCCCCCTCACGCAGCAAACCCTCCGGGTAGGCCAGAGGCCATAGCGGCGCGATAAAGCGTCCCGATCCTTCCGGGAATGCCGTCGTAACCGGGGCCTCCTCGGTCCATGTGGGCCCGCACCGTCAACAATACTTCCCGGGTAAGCTCGCCGCCGATGTCTTTTGGGCGAACCAAGGCCAGAAAGTCCTTCCTCGGCTTCATATTCCCCTGAGCCGCCCTGATGAGATGGTTGCGGTAGAGCCATGCCAGCAGGTCGGCTGCCTGCAACGGCAACGCATTCCGTTTGTCGAGAAACGCATGGGCGTAATAATACATAAAATCCACGACTTCCGGCCCGTACTCGGCAATCATATTCATGTGTTCATTGGTTTGGCTGGCGTGGCGGTGACCAGACTCAAAGAAGAATGCGATACGGCCTTGATAGTCATTGGTCTGCGCCCAATGGCGCACACCTCCCACAGCAATCATTAGCAGATAGCTATAGGCTGGGCATGCGGCTACAAACGGCCCCATAACTTCATCGTACAGCTTCGGATCGACCGCAACACTGAACCCAAGCACTGACCGGCGCTTGATGTTCTGGATCAGCAGCTTTTCCGAAAGGATGCACTGTTCCTTTGACCAGCCTTCGTAGTCGCCTTGGCCATGGGTACAGTCGGTCATGTGAGCTGCGGGGAGGCCTAGGCGCTCAAGGTCTTTGGCCCAATCACGGGAAAACAGCCGCGCTTGCTCCTTTTTGAAAAGGAAGCCTGCCACCGTCATCATGGGCGACCCGTCATGGGTGCCGCTCTCGTCGAAATAGACCTCCGACAAGACCATCACACAACCGCCTTGAGGAGCAACGACATCAACAAAAGCATCCCAGAGAGCGCATGCCGCGTTCACAGTGCACTCCCAGAACTACTCTTAGCGCATGGGGCTGTAAAGTGTAACGGTCCCGACCAAGTCCGGAGGTGACGTCATGAGTGAGGCGGGACGAGCGCCTATCGGCTGAACCGCGCGGCCAGCTCGACATGACTCGACCAACGGAACTGCCCGACCGGCTGGATCCAGTCCAGCCTGTAGTCACCTTTGCACAGAATCTCCGCATCGCGCGCGAAGCTGCTGGGATTGCATGAAACATAGGCAATCGCCGGCACTTTCGCCCCGGCCAGCTGCTCCACCTGCTCTCGTGCCCCGGCCCGGGGCGGATCAAGCACGATCGCATCGAACCGGTCGCATTCGGCCGTCGTCAGCGGCCGCCGGAAGAGATCCCGATGTTCAGTGAAGACCGGGCGCTGCGCGCGCGCGGCGGCTGCCTTCAATGACAGGATGGCGTCACGCGCTGCCTCGCCGGCATAGACCCGGCCGGGCAACGACAGGGCGAAGGTCCCGAGCCCGGCGAACAGATCGGCAATCGTCCCCGCCTGCCCGATCCCCTCGCGCACCGCCGCCACCAAAGCAGCCTCGCCCTCGCGCGTCGCCTGGAGGAAACTGTTGTGCGGCATCGGCACCGGCACCCCGCCGAGCGTGATGGTGACCGGCTCGGGCTCCCAGCGCGTCTCCGGCCCAAGCCCGGTGTCGATCGCGAAGCGCGCGACGCCGTGGCGCTGGCAGAAATCGGTGATCGCTTCGGCGGCGGCCAGCCCTTCGGCCTCAATCCCCTCGATCAGCAGGTCGATCCCCTGATCGGCCTCGGTCAGATGAAGCCGCGCCCGGCGATTGCCCCTGAGAAAGCGCGCCAGCAGACCCCGCAGCGGCGCGACCAGCGCGAACAAGGCCGGCGCCAGGATCCAGCATTCCTGGATATCGACGAGGCTGTGGCTCGATCCCTCGCTGAAGCCGATCCTGATCCTGCCGCTTTTGCTCTCCGCCTGGAGCGCGGCGCGGCGCCGGGTGCGCGGTGGCGACAGCGCGGGCGGGCGGATCTCGGTGGTCAGCCCCTGCGCGGCGAGCGCACCGGCGATGCGGTCAGTGATGAAGCCCGCATAGCTCTCGTCATCGAGATGCTGGAGCTGGCAGCCGCCGCAGACCGGGAAATGACGGCATGGCGGCATCTGGTGGTGCGGACCCGGCACGACCTGCCCTTCGGCGGTCAGCATGTCCCCCGGGGCCGCCAGCGCCGCGTGGCGGCCATTGGCGGTGATGCCGTCGCCCCGCGCGGCGACACGGACGATCATGTCGGTCACAGCGATGCCCGGGCCGCGGTGAGCGCCCTTGCGAGATCGTCGGCGATGAAGGCAGCGCCGATCCGGCGTGCCGCCTCGGCATGGAGCCAGACGCCGGCACAGGCCGCCTCGAACGGCGCCTCCGGCTGGCCCGCCAGCACCGCGCCGATCGCGCCGGCGAGCACGTCGCCGGTGCCGGCGGTCGAAAGCCAGGGATTCCCCGCCCCGGCGAGCCGCACCGGCCCTTGCGGCGCGGCGATCACGGTGTCGGCGCCCTTGAACACGATCGTCGCGCCGGCCCGGTCCGCCGCGGCACGAGCGCGGTCGATCTTGCTCCCGGTTCCGGCACCGAACAGCGCGTCGAACTCTCCTGAATGCGGCGTCATGATAACGGCGGCGTCACGGTCGCGCACCAGGGCAAGCCGGCGGTCGTCGAGGAGATGGAGCGCATCGCCGTCGATCACCAGCGGGCACGGCGCGCCGAGCGCGTGATCGAGCCGCGCTTCGGCCTCCGCGTCGCGGCCGAGGCCCGGGCCGATCACCAGCGCGCCGATCCTCTTGTCGTTCAGCGCCTCGGGCGAAAATGGCCTGCGGACGATGGCGTGGGGCGCCTGCGCCCCGCCCTCGGCAAGCAGCAGCACATAGCCGGCGCCCGAGCGCAGTGCCGCCTCAGCCGCGAGCGCCGCCGCCCCGGGCATTGCGCCGCCGACGATCGCGACCATGCCGCGGCTGTATTTGTGGGCCTGCGGTCCCGGTGGCGGCAGGCCGGGCCGCGCGAGCGTCTCGACGCTGCTCTCCGCAGCGATGCCGATATCGAGGATGCGGACCTGGCCGCATCGGCTCGCGGCCGGCTGGAGCAGATGGGAGGGTTTCGCCGCGCCCAGGGTGAGGGTGAGGTCGAAGGCCGGCACCATGCCGAAAAGGACGCCATCGTCAGTCGCGACGCCGCTTGGCAGGTCGACCGCGATCGACAGCCTCGCCGCCGCGACACAGCGCCCGAGCGCCGCCGAGGCAGTCGAATCGAGCGCGCGCGAAAGGCCGGTGCCGAACAGCGCATCGACCAGGATCGGCGCCGGGGCGACGTCAGCCAGCGTTTCGACCGGACCGGTCCAGCCGGCGCGCGCGTTCTTCGCTGCGTCGCTCATCGGCGCACCCGTGGCGGCGACGCGAACCGCCAGCCCGGCGGCGGCCAGCGCGGCCGCGACGACATAGCCGTCGCCGCCATTATTGCCCGGGCCGCACAGCACCAGGACGGGCGAGCCCGAAGCGAGGCGAAGCACCACCGCCGCAACCGCGTGGCCGGCGCGCGCCATCAGGCTGTCGACGGTCGCGCCCCGGTCGATCGCCGCAGCCTCGGTCGCGCGCATCTCGCCGGCGGTGAGGATCGGCTGGCCGGCAAGTGGCGTCATGATTTCGGCGTCCGGCCGCGCACCGTCGCGGGCAACCGATAGCGGTCGCCGCCGAGCGCAACCTCGATGCTGTCCTTGTCGAGGATCGTCACGACCGCTTTCTCGGCGCCGTCGGCGGCGATCACGCCGCGGCCGTCCTTGGTCACCAGCAGGCGGTGGAAGGCGCCGTCGGGGTGGCGGACGGTCAGGATCAGGCCGTCGGCGCCCTGCGCGCGCTCGACGGTGCAGACCCGCGCGAAATCGCTCGAGCCCTGGCGCGCGCAGATGATGCTGTCGCCGCTCTCGACCGCGGCGCGTTGCTCGGCCTCGACCTTGGCGAGGGTGGCATGATCGGTCTTCGCCTCGCTACAGCCGGCAAGCAGGAAGAGGAGCGACGCTGCACCGGCTCCGATCGACCTTCGGGCCGAATGCCGCGATTCAACCGGAGAGCGCGCCGTGGCAGGCTGGGATCGGACAGCGCCCTTCCCGGGCGCCATCCGGTTCTTTCTCAGCGTTGATATCCTGTTGGACAATCGGAGCTGGCTGTTCTTCCCCGGAACAGCCAGCAATGCTGGCTGATAGCTGGCTGTTATGCTGGCTGTTACCTGGCTGTTATCCGATAACAGCCAGCCCGGCTTCAAGTATTTGAAATCATGCCATAAATCCCGGCCGGAATTCCAACATAACAGCCAGCAAATAAAATGTTCGTCGATAACAGCCAGGAACAGCCAGCAATGCACCCCTTTTGTTGGACGCGACTCGCCGCCGGGCCGATCCTCCGCTGACCCTCGATCGGCCCTAGATATCCGCGTAGACATGGGTTTCGGCCGCTGCTCCGGGGTGCGTGACCGCACCCTTATAGGCAGGACCGACATTCTGCGCATAGCGCCACAGCGCGCCCGACTGATAATCATTGGTGCGCGGCTGCCACCGGGCGCGGCGTTCGGCAAGCACATCCTCGGCCACGTCGAGGTCGATCGTGCCCGCCTCGGCATCGATTCGGATGATGTCGCCGTCCTCGACCAGGGCGATCGGGCCGCCCTCGGCCGCCTCGGGGCCGACATGGCCGATGCAGAAGCCCCGCGTGCCGCCCGAAAAGCGGCCGTCAGTGATCAGCGCGACCTTTTCGCCCAGGCCGAGGCCGTAGAGCGCAGCCGTGGTCGACAGCATCTCGCGCATGCCCGGGCCGCCCTTGGGACCCTCATAGCGGATGATGATCACCTCGCCCTCGTTGATCGTCCGCGCCTCGACTGCCGCGAACGTGTCCTCCTCGCAGTCGAACACCCGGGCCGGACCGGTGAACTGGAGGCGGTGCATGCCGGCGACCTTCACGATCGCCCCGTTCGGCGCGAGGCTGCCGCGCAGGCCGACCACGCCGCCGGTCGGCGAGAGCGGAGTCTTGACGTCGTAGATGACTTTCTGGTCGGGATTCCACGTCACCTGGTCGATATTCTCGCCGAGCGTCTTGCCGGTCACGGTCAGGCAATTGCCGTCGAGGAAGCCGCCCGCCAGCATCGTCTTCATCAGCATATAGACGCCGCCTGCCTCATACATGTCCTTGGCGACATACTTCCCACCTGGCTTGAGGTCGGCAATGTAAGGTGTTGATTTGAAAGCCTCGGCGACGTCGAACAGGTCGAACTCGATTCCCGCCTCATGCGCCATCGCGGGGAGATGCAGCGCGCCGTTGGTCGAGCCCCCGGTCGCCGCGACGACCCGCGCCGCGTTGATGAAGGCCTCGCGGGTGCAGATGTCGCGCGGGCGGATATTGGCGGCGATCAGCTCCATCACCTGCGCGCCGGCGGCGACCGCGATCTGCTCGCGGGTGCTGTAGGGTGCCGGCACCATGTTCGAATTGGGCAGCGACAGCCCGATCGCCTCGCCGACGCACGCCATGGTGTTCGCGGTGAACTGCCCGCCGCACGCGCCGTGCCCGGGACAGGCGACCTTTTCGAGATCGGTCAGGTCGGCGAGCGGGCAATTGCCCGCGGCATGCTGGCCGACCGCCTCGAACACGTCGACCACGGTGACGTCATGGCCGTGATAGCGGCCGGGCAGGATCGAGCCGCCATAGACGAAGATGCTCGGCACGTTGAGGCGGAGCATCGCCATCATCATGCCGGGGAGCGACTTGTCGCAGCCGGCAAAGCCGACCAGCGCGTCATAGCAATGGCCACGCACCGAGAGCTCGACCGAATCGGCGATCACTTCGCGGCTGATCAGCGAGGATTTCATCCCCTGATGCCCCATCGCGATGCCGTCGGTGACGGTGATGGTGTTGAAGCGCCGCGGCATGCCGCCGCCCTGGATCACGCCGGCGCGCGCCGCATTCGCCTGGGCGTCGAGCGTCGTATTGCACGGCGCGCTGTCGTTACCCGCCGAGGCGAGCCCGACGAAAGGCTTGGCGATATCCTCCTCGGCGATCCCCATCGCATAATAATAGCTGCGGTGCGGGGCGCGCTCGGGGCCGACCGAGACATGGCGGCTGGGGAGCGTCGATTTGTCGAATTTCTGGGTCATGGCGGCGCCCTATGTCGCGGAAGGGCGCCCCGACGCAAGTATATTGCTCATCTCGGCGAGGATCGGGGCGAGAATCTCGGTCCAGCGCGCAACCCCGGCCGCGTCGCTGATCAGATCGTTGCGGATTTCGATCGCGACGCTGGGGATGTCGTTCGCCTCGCCGTGCCGGTTGAGCGTCGCGTTGAGCAGGCGGCCCGAATAAGGCTCGTTGTCGCCGGTCACGATTCCCGCCTCGGTCAGCAGGCGGATGGCGATGTCGGCGGCGCGGCGGTCCTGGTTGGAGAGGATGCCGGCCTGCCAGGGGCGCTCCCCCGCCCCGCCGCTTTCGAGTTCGGGCGTGAAGCTGTGGATCGAGGCGAGCAGGATCGGGCGCTCGGTTCGGATCAGCGCGGCCAGGGCGTCGTGATACGGATCGTGGAAGCGCCTGAGTCGGTCGGCGCGGTCGGCGGCCTGGTTGCCGGGGATGGCATGGCCGTCGCTCGCCAGCGGGATCAGCGCCGGGTGGTCGGGCTCGCGGTGGAGATCGATCACGAGGCGCGAGACGGTGGCAAGGATCGCGGGGGCGTTCAGCCGCGCCGCCAGCCGCTCGGTCAGCGGCGCGGCGCCGATATCGATCGCGATATGCTTGCCGAGCAGCGCTGCGTCGATGCCGAGATCGATATCGTCGGGCACGGCGTTGGACGCATGGTCGCAGATCAGCAGGATGCCGCCGGGTTTGCCGGGCAGGATCAGCGGCATACTCATCGGCGCGCGTCACGCAAAAGGACGGCGGACTCGCGCCCGCCGCCCTCATGGGGAGATGACGCCCGGGGAAACCGGGGATCATCGGCGGGCGCGGCGGATGTTGCACCGGACCCGTTCGGCCCTCGCTCAGCAAGAGTGGTGCCAGTTGTCGGGTAGAAGGGCGGTCGCCGAAGTCCGGAAAGCTGCTGTGCCATTTTGGGGCGGTTTACCGTCACGCGAGTGTCGATTCGAGACGCCACCACTCGGGCCGGGCAGCCCCGATCGCGGCGGCGGCGGCGGCGCGGTCGGCTTCGCTCTCGTACAGCGCAAAGCAGGTCGCGCCCGAGCCTGACATGCGGACGAGCCGAGTGTTGGCCGTACCCTCTAGCATCGCAAGCGCCTCGCCGATCACCGGCGCGATCGATCGGGCCGGTGCTTCGAGGTCGTTGCGGCCGAGCAGGGCGCGCTCGAGCAGGTCCCCGTCGCCGATCGGCCCGCGATCGACCCTGTCCCAGGCGCTGAAAACCGCGCCGGTCGACACAGCCACGCCGGGATTGACGAGCAGCACCGGCACGCCGGCAAGCCCGTCGAGCGGTTCGAGCCGCTCCCCCCTGCCCCGTCCGAGCGCGCTGCGCCCGTACAGGCAGGCCGGCACGTCCGATCCGAGCGCGTCGGCACAGGCGAACAGGCGTGGATCGTCGATCGCGATGCCGTTGCGCCGGGCCAGCGCCCGCAAGGCAGCGGCCGCGTCGGCGGATCCGCCGCCGATGCCCGAGGCGACCGGCAGGCGCTTGTCGAGGGTGAAGGCGCCTTCGCTCGGCAGATCGAAGGCGCGCGCAAAGGCGGCGGCCGCCCGCGTGACGAGGTTGTCGCCCTCGGCCGACAAGATGACGCCAAACGGCCCTTCGAGCGCGAAGGATGCCGGGCCGGGCGCCAGCCGCAGCACGTCTCCGTCGCTGAGGAACGCGAACAGCGTCTCGATCTCATGATAGCCGTCATCGCGCCGCGCACGGACGTGCAGCGCCAGGTTGATCTTCGCGGGTGCCGTCTCGACGATCACGGCGCGGTGCGCATCCCGTCGGCGATCTTGCCGGCCAGCCGGGCGCCATCCTCGGCCTTGGCCACGATCGCCGCCGCCTGCCACGCATAGCGTGCCTCGTAGCGCCGGCCGAGCGACCAGAGGGTATCGCCGAGATGCTCGTTGATCGTCGCATTGCCCGGCTCGCCCTGCGCGGCGCGCTCGAGCAGCGGCAGCGCCTTCGCCGCATCGCCCCGCTTGAAATAGGCCCAGGCAAGCGAATCGGTGATCGACGCCTGGTCGGGCTGGAGCGCGTTCGCCCGCTCGAGCATCGCCACCGAGGCCGCAACATCCTCGCCATGCTCGAGCCGCGCATAGCCGAGATAGTTGAGCGCCACCGCGGCGTCGGGGCCGAGCTCGACTGCCTTTTCGAGCGCGGCGCGCGCCTCGGGCCAGCGCCCCGCCTGGTCGAGCGCGCCGCCGAGTTGCAGATAGAGCGTCCAGGGCGCGCCATCGCCGGCGCGCGCGATCGCCATCCTGTACGCCTTGGCCGCATCGGCGAAACGGCCCGAGGCGACAAGCAGGTCGGCGAACCGCGCCGCATCGGCACTTGTCGCGTCCTTGCGGGTGGCCAGCTGGCTC
This sequence comes from Sphingomonas oligophenolica, assembly GCF_039522915.1. Classification (NCBI taxonomy): domain Bacteria; kingdom Pseudomonadati; phylum Pseudomonadota; class Alphaproteobacteria; order Sphingomonadales; family Sphingomonadaceae; genus Sphingomonas; species Sphingomonas oligophenolica. The sequence continues at coordinate 127,159 of NZ_BAAAEH010000065.1, read as the reverse complement.
GCCGCGGCCAGCGCCGCCTGCGCGTCGCCGGCTGCATTCAGCACCGCAACGCGGAGCTGAAGCGCGCTCTCCCGATAGGGGCTGGCCTCCCCGATCTCGTCGAGCGTCGCAAGCGCCCGCTCCTGCGCCCCGCCCCGCGCCAGCGCCAGGGCAAGCAGCATCCGCGCGCGATCATTGCCCGGATCGAGCCTGAGCGCTGCGCGGGACAGCGAAAGCGTGAGCGGCGTCGGGTCGCCTTCGGCGAGATCGGAGGCAAGCCGGGTAAGCAGCCGCGATGCCCCGAACGCCCCGGTCGGCACCGACATGCCGCCCGGCGAGCGGCGCAGCGCGGCGATCGCCGGATCGTCGCCGACCAGCAGGGACCGGGCGAAGTCGGCCTTGCCCCTCGCGATCAGCAGTTGAGCGGCATTGATCCGCAGATCGAGGCTCGCCTGATCGCTGCCGAGCATCGCCTCGAGGTCGATGACCCCTTCGCCGGCCTTGCCGGTCGCGATCTGCAGCAGCGCGCGGTTCTCGGCGATATAGCGGCGCGCGACCGGGTTGCCCTTGGCGTCATCGAGCTGGGCGAACGGGTCGCCGCCGGCATCATAGGCCTGCCACGTGCGGAGCAGGCTTGCGATGAAGTCGAACGGCCCGGCGCCGATCCTGGCCAGCATCGCCTTCTGCACCGGCACATTGCCGGCACGCACCGCGCCGGCATAGCGCAGCAGCGCCGCGTCGGGCGGCGCCTCGCCGGTCCGCTCCATCGTCGCGATCGCGCGATCGACCAGCGCGTCATCGCCCGCCTCGAGCGCCTCGCGATAGGCGCGCCTGGCAATGCCGACATTGTCGGGCGCCCCGCTCAACGCGGCGGCATAGGCGGCGGCGGCCTGGATCACCTTGCCGTCGCCATCGGCGGCACGCGCGCGGGCATAGGCGGCAAGGTCATCGGTCCCACGATCGGCCCGGGCCGGCGCCGCGATCGCCAGCGCAAGCATGGCCACAACCAGGCGATCACATATTGGGATAATTCGGCCCTCCGCCGCCCTCGGGGACGACCCAGTTGATGTTCTGGGTCGGATCCTTGATGTCGCAGGTCTTGCAGTGGACGCAATTCTGGGCGTTGATCACGAACTTCGGATTGCCCTCTTCCTCGCCGACAATCTCGTAAACCCCAGCCGGGCAATAACGTTGCGCGGGCTCGTCATACATCGGCAGGTCGTAATCGACCGGGATATTCGGGTCCTTCAGCGTCAGATGGACCGGCTGGTCCTCCTCGTGATTGGTGTTCGACAGGAACACCGAGGAAAGCCGGTCGAAGGTCAGCACGCCGTCGGGCTTGGGATAGTCGATCTTCTTCACCTGGTCCTTGCGCCACAGGCTCTCATGGTCCGGATGATGCTTCATGGTGAAGGGCAGCTTCAGGCCGAAATATTCGAGCCACATGGTGATGCCCGCAAGCCCGGTGCCGATCGCGTCGCCGAACCGCTCGACCAAAGGCAGCACGTTGCGGACGATCGACAATTCCTTGCGCACCCAGCTCTTCTCGAAAGCTTCCGGATAGGCGGCGAGCTCGTCCCCGGCGCGGCCGGCCTGGATCGCGTCATAGGCAGCCTCGGCCGCCATCATGCCGCTCTTCAGCGCGGTGTGGCTGCCCTTGATGCGCGGCACGTTGAGAAAGCCCGCCGAATCGCCGATCAGCGCGCCGCCCGGGAAGACCAGCTTCGGGATCGACTGCAGCCCGCCGTCGCTGATCGCGCGCGCGCCGTACGAGACGCGCTTGCCGCCCTCGAGCATCGCGGCGATCGCCGGATGGGTCTTCCAGCGCTGCATCTCCTGGAAGGGCGAGAGATAGGGGTTCGAGTAATTGAGCCAGGTGACGAAGCCGATCGCAACCTGCCCGTTCGCCTGGTGATAGAAGAACCCGCCGCCATTCGCGCCCTCGCCGAGCGGCCAGCCCTGGGTGTGGATCACCTGGCCCGGCACGTGATTCTCGGGCTTGATGTCCCACAATTCCTTGATGCCCAGGCCGTAGACCTGGGGCTGCGAATCCCGGGCCAGATCGAAGGTGCGGATCAGCTCCTTCGAGAGATGCCCGCGCACGCCCTCGCCCATCAGCGTATATTTCGCGTGGAGCTCGAGGCCGGGGGTGTAATCGGGCTTGTGCGTGCCGTCGCGCGCAACCCCCATGTCGCCGGTCGCGACGCCCATCACCGCGCCATTGTGATCGAACAGGATCTCGGCCGCGGCAAAGCCCGGGAAGATCTCGACGCCGAGCTCCTCGGCCTGTGCCGCCAGCCAGCGGCAGAGATTGCCGAGGCTGCCGGTATAGGTGCCCTTGTTGTGCATGAAGGGCGGCGTGATGAAATGCGGAAGGCTGAACTTGCTCTTCCTGGTCAATATCCAGTGCTGATTGTCGGTCACCGGCACCTCGGCGAGCGGGCAGTCCCTGTCGCGCCAGTCGGGGATCAGCTCGTCGAGCCCCCTGGGGTCGACCACCGCCCCGGACAGGATGTGCGCGCCGACCTCGGAGCCCTTTTCGAGCACGCAGACCGAAATCTCGCCGCCCTTTTCGGCCGCCAGTTGCTTCAGCCGGATCGCCGCCGCAAGCCCCGCCGGGCCCGCGCCGACGATCACGACGTCATAAGGCATGGACTCACGTTCGCTCATCATCGTCTCCCTTGGGGACGGCAAGCGGCGCTCTCGTCGCGCGCAAGCAACGTCCTGTCCATGCTGCGGTGCCAGCGAATTGACCGCGGCGTCAACATGTGAGTCTAACAGGCATCATGGGGGCAGATCTCAATATCGACTGGCAGACAGCAGCGGCAAGCGCGATCGATTGGTGGCGCGAGGCGGGCGTCGACACGCTCGTCGACGAGGCACCGCGCAACTGGCTGGCGGCAGTCGAACCGGCAAAAGCAGCGCCCCGACCCGGCGCCGCACCCGCTGCCGTAGCGGAAATCGCCCCGCTTCCGAATACGCTCGCCGCCTTCGAGGCCTGGCGCCTCGGCCCCGATGCGCCCGAAGCAGCCTGGCCCGGGACGCCGATCGCGGCGCAGGGCGATCCCACGGGCGATGTCATGATCCTGATCGACCTGCCCGAGCGCGAGGATACGGACAGCGGCGTGTTGATGAGCGGCGCGGTCGGCCGGCTGTTCGATCGGATGCTCGCCGCGATCGGGCGGGACCGGGCCTCGGTCTATCTGGCGCCGGTCTGCGCGACCCGCCCGGTCGCCGGGCGGATCTCGCCCGAAATCGAGGACCGGCTGAACGAAATCGCCCGGCACCATGTGATGCTCGTACAGCCGAAACGGCTGCTGCTGCTCGGCAACGCGCCGAGCCGTGCACTGCTCGGGACTGACGCGGCCCGGGCGCGGGGCAGTTTACACGGGATTAACCTTAGTGGCCGCAAGGAGGCCGCGGGGGCAAATGACGTCGTGACGCAGGCGGTGGCGAGCTTTCACCCCCGCTTCCTGCTCGAACGGCCGGCTGCCAAGGCCGAAGCATGGAAAGATTTGCAGATGCTGATCGGAACCCCGAACAAATCAGGCAGCGACACATGACCGCAAAACTGATTCTCGCCTGCACGCTCGCGCTGGCGCCCGTCGCCGCAGCCCATGCCGCCGACGCCCCGCGGTCGTTCGATCACGCCGGCGCCGGTACGGTCATCCCGGCCCAGCTCGATGCCGAGCAGCGCGCCGGCTACCGCGCCGTGTTCCAGAGCATCCGCGACCAGAAATGGCAGGACGCCCAGATCCTGCTCGATTCGCTGAAGCCCGGCCCCCTGCACGCCATCGCCCGCGCCGAGATGCTGACTGCGAAGGGATCGCCCAAGGCCGATCTCGACCCGCTGATGAAGCTGCTGAGCGAGGCGCCTGAGCTGCCCCAGGCGCAACAGATCGCGACCATGGCCGCTTCGCGCGGCGCTGTCGGCCTGCCGCCGCTTCCCGAGGCGCGGCGGCTGACCTGGATGGACGGCGCGCCGAGCCGCGGCCGGGCGAAGAGCATTCCCACAGACATGTCGACCGCCGAGCTGGCGATCAAGATGCAGCCCTTCATCAAGGCCGATGACGGGCCGAGCGCCCAGGCCCTGCTCGAATCCACGATCGGCATCTCGCCCGAGGCACTCACTCAGTGGCAGCAAAAGGTCTCGTGGATCTATTTCCTCCAGGGCGACGACAATAATGCGCGCGCCATGGCGGCCAAGGCAGCCACCGGTTCCGGCGACTGGGCAGTCCAGGGCGACTGGGTCGGCGCGCTGGCGGCGTGGCGCCAGCATGATTGCGAGGCGGCGGGTCGCGGCTTCACGACCGTGGCGGCACGCGCGAGCGACATCGAACTGCGCGCGGCGGGCCTCTATTGGGCATCGCGCGCCGACATGCTGTGCGGCCGGTTCGATCGGGTCGAGGCCCGGCTGAAGAACGCAGCGCAATATCGCGAGACCTTTTACGGCCTGCTCGCGCGCCAGACCCTCGGCATCCGCGACCCGGCCTCGCGCCCCAGCGACGCAGTGATGGCCGGCGACTGGGCGATGCTCGCGCGCCGGCCCAATATCCGCGTCGCCGCGGCGCTTGCCGAGATCGGCGAGAACAGCCTTGCCGACCAGGTCATCCGCCAGCAGGCGCGGATCGGCGATCCGTCGGAATTCGCGGCGCTGGTGCGCTTCGCCGGTGCCCTCAACCTGCCCGGCACGCTTGTCTGGCTGTCGCATAACGGCCCGATCGGCGCGACCGCGCCGGTCGAGGCGCGCTTTCCGGCGCCGAACTGGACGCCCGATGGCGGCTGGCGCGTCGACAAGGCCCTGGTGTTCGCTCACACCCTGCAGGAATCGCGCTTCCGCACTGACGTGGTGAGCCCGGCGGGCGCGTACGGCCTGATGCAGGTCCGCCCCGGCGCCGCGACCGATATCGCCCGCAAGCAGGGCCGCGTGTTCGATCGCTCGGCGCTCACCCGGCCGGGCACCAACATGGAAGTCGGCCAGAGCTATCTCGAGCAATTGCGCGACCAGCCCTGCACCGGCGGCCTGCTGCCCAAGGTCATCGCCGCCTATAATGCGGGGCCGGTGCCGGTCGAGGCCTGGAATGCCCAGGCCCGCGACGGCGGCGACCCCCTGCTCTACATCGAATCGATCCCCTTCTGGGAGACCCGCGGCTACGTCACCACGGTGCTGCGCAACTACTGGATGTATGAAGGACAGACGGGCAAGACCGCCTCGCCGAGTCGGGCTGCCCTGGCGCAGGGCATGTGGCCGCGCTTCCCGGGCCTGCCGGGAGCGAGCGCGGTACGGCTGACCTCGAGCGCGCAGAGCGGCGGCGTCCAGGCTTCGGCTTCCATGCCGGTATCGGTCGCCAGTGCCAATTGACGAAGCTGCAGCGTTCCTGCCGGTCAGGATCGCGGTGCTCACGATTTCCGACAGTCGGACGCTTGCCGATGACCGCTCCGGCGACACCCTGGTCGGCCGGCTGAGCGCGGCCGGCCATATCCTCGCCGACCGGGCGATCGTCCGGGACGACGTCACCACCATCGTCAGCCGGTTGCACGCCTGGGTCGACGACCCCCAGATCGACTGCATCATCACCACCGGCGGCACCGGCGTGACCGGGCGCGATGTGACCCCGGAGGCAATCGAGCGAATCCAGGACAAGCCGATCCCCGGGTTCGGCGAGCTGTTCCGCTGGCTCAGCTATCAGACGATCGGCACCTCGACCATCCAGTCGCGCGCCTGCGCCTGCGTGACCCGGGGCACCTATATCTTCGCGCTGCCGGGCTCGACCGGCGCGGTGAAGGATGGATGGGACGGCATTCTCAAGGACCAGCTCGACAGCCGCCACCGCCCCTGCAACTTCGTCGAACTGATGCCGCGACTGATGGAGCGCTGACGCGGCGCTCTCGTAAGCGCCTGTTAAACCCCTCTGCACTATGGCCTTCTCCCGGACCGAGGGGGATCCTGCCAATGACTGCGCCGACATTCGACCTTGACGCACGCCTGAAGAGCGACGCCGCGATTACCGCCGAGGACACGCTGGCGATGCGCCGCCTCGTCTGGCCCGACGGCAAGATCGATCCCGGCGAAGCCGATGCGATCTTCGACCTCAACAGCGCGGTCGGGGGATCGTCGCGCGAATGGGTCGACTTCTTCGTCGAGGCGATCAGCGTCTATGTCGTCCACCAGCAGGCGCCCGAGGGCTATGTCGACGACGCCAAGGCCGATTGGCTGATGGCGAAGATCGACAGTGACGGCCGGGTCGACTCGCTCGGCGAGCTCGAATTGCTGGTCAAGATCCTCGAGGACGCGACCAATGTCCCCGAGTCACTCAAAGCCTATGCCCTGAAGCAGATCGAGACGGTCGTCCTGACCGGCACCGGCCCGACCCGCGACGGCGGATCGCTCGATGCCGGCTCGATCACGGCATCGGAGGTGAAGCTGCTGCGCCGCATGCTCTTCGCCCAGTCGAGCGATGGCCCCGGCACGGTCAGCCGCGCCGAAGCCGAGATGCTGTTCCGGATCAAGGACGCGACGCTCGGCGCGACCAACGCGCCCGAATGGAAGACGCTGTTCGTCCAGGCAGTCGGCAATCACCTGATGGCGCATAGCGATTATCACCCGATCACCCGCGAACGGGCGGCCGAACTCGATGCGTTCATGAACGGCACCCATGTCGGCATCGGCGGCTTTTTCAGGCGCATGATGGCCTCGAACCCGATCGACGGCGCGCGCAACCTGCGCGCCGGGCTCGCCGCACCGGCCGATTACGACGCAGCCGTTGCAGCCGACAATGCGGTCACGCCGGTCGAAAACGCCTGGCTCAACGCCGAGATTGAGGCGGACAAACAGCATGATCCGCTCGAAGAGGCGTTGCTGGCGTTTATCGCTGCCGAGAGAGGGTGATGCGCTGACGTCGCTGGGCTGATTACTTTATTCTTCCCCGGCGAAGGCCGCTGCCCAGTCGGGGGACCTTTGCGCGACGCGCGCCGCTCTCAACTTCTGTGCCGTAGCTGGGCCCCGGCCTTCGCCGGGGAAGGAACAAGAACCGCGAGCTCACTGCCCGCCATCCGGTTTCCGCACCACGAACCGCACCGCCAGCCAGTTGACCCCCACCACAATCGCCGAGCCGATCAAGGTCGCCACCAGCCGGTCGATCAGCACGTCGCCGCCGATCGGCCTGCCCAGATCCATCACCAGCAGGATCAGCGGCGTCATCACCGCCGAATAAGCGAGATAATTGCGCGCCCTGAGCCAGGGCCGCAGCGTCGCCAGCAGGCAGACCAGCGCGGCGATCGCGAACGGAGACCTGATCTCGGCGAGGACGAGACCGGTCAGCGCGACACCGAGCACCACCCCCAAAGCGCGTTGGGTCGTCTTGACCGGCATCGCCTCGGGCTGGCGCTCGACCAGCAGCGCCGCGGTCACCAGCACCCAGCTGAAATGCTGATCGGGCCAGAGGTGGCGCACGATGCTCGACACGCCCAGCGCCAGCGCGAGCCGGATCGGATATTGCCAGCCGTCAACGGTGCGCAACACGCGTTTCAGCCGGGCAATGCGCTGCCGGCGAGTCGGGTCCCGCGCCGCTACTGCAGTCGCCACCGGCGCAAGCGACGGCACTTTTGCCTGGCGCAACCCGACGCGGACGATCGCAGCCCAGATCGAGCCGATGCCAAGCAGCAGCGCCACGCCGCCGGCATGCCCGCCCGGCTGGCTCATGATGCTCATGCTCATCACGAGAAAGGCGATGAAGCGCGTCGCCGCCACCGCGAAGGGCCGGCTATAGCCGCTGACCGCCGCGAGGATCGTCACGATCAGGATCGCGACCGCGTCGCCCCAGCGCCAGCTGGCGCACAGGGTCGCGATGGGCGGCGCAAACCCTACAAAAACGGCAGAGGCGAAGATCTCCCGCAGCGAGCGCCGTCCGGCGCCATGCTCGGCGTGATCAGGGCCGCCGAACAGCATCGCGCCCATCGCGACCGCGAAGCCGATCGTGGCCCTGCCCGACAGGAGTCCGATCGCCGCCGGTACCGCGACGCCAAGCGCAGCCCCGAGAATGGCACGCCAGCCGACCGGCTCATGCGCGGTCCAGCCGAGCGCCTCGGCAAAATGGCGATCACGGAACAGCTTGCCGCGCTTCATCACCCCACCCGCGCGGGCCATATCGACCAGCCACAGGGCGACAGACCGGCGCTACTTGCCCGCGGCGCTGCGATGCTCGTCGATGAATTTCGCAAGCGAGCTGTCCATCGTCTGGTACCAGTCGACGATATCGGCGAAATTGGCATAGGTGGTTTTGCCGGTCGCAGTAAAATCCATATATTCATTGAGGTTACCGTCCTTGTCGACGGCGACCTTCAGGAAGCGCTTCTTGAGGTTCCACTCATTGGCGAACGCGACGGTAAACATCGGATCGGCCTTGTACCAGCTCGCGAACTGATAGGAGGTGCAATCCACCAGTCCGGTGCAATTGTAGAACTCGATGGTGAAGCTCGATCCATTGGCCGAGCTCTCGATATAGGGCTCGCCCTTGCTGTTGGTTTTCATCTCGGCCTTGTAGCCGGCCTCGCGCAACGCATCGGCGACGACGCTGGGTTGGCGCAAGTCGAGCAATCTGTCCTGGGCGGCGGCATTCACCGCGCCGGTCATTCCCAAAAGCAAGGCGAGTGCGGCGATCAGTCGGCGCATGATCATTCCCCCGATACGGCCGTCCAGCGGAACGGTTCGGCAGCGTAACAGATCGCCTTTTTGGCCGGGCTGTCAACAGTGCCGCAGGTCAGCCGGTCGCCGGGTCGGCCTGCATTGCCGACAATTCATGCCCGGCCGGATCGCGGAAATGGAAGCGGCGGCCGCCTGGAAAGGCGAAGATCGGCAGGGTGATCTCCCCGCCTGCCCCGCGCACGCTGGCCTCGGCTGCCTCGAGATCGTCGACCTGGATCACGGGCAGCAGCTGCGCGGTCGAATGTTCGGCATCGCCGTTGAGACCGAGATCGGTGTCCCCGGTCATCGTCGAGGCATAGTCGGGGCCGAAATCGGTGAAGGTCCAGCCGAACGCAGCCGCATAGAATGCCTTGGCCGCCGGCACGTCCCGCACCGGCAATTCGAGATAGTTGAAGCGCGCCATAAATCCTCCAATGTTCTTGCTATGTTCTGGTGGATCGATTAGCTTTCGTCAATGGCAAAATCCCGTCCGGTGCGCGGCGCGACGTTGAACCGCGAGAGCAGGCGCTTCAACCTGCCCGAGCGCGAAGCCGATGGCGACTGGCTCGACGATCGCGAGACGCTTGACGAAGGGCCGCAGCCGCTGCGCACCACGGTGACGGTCGAGAAACCGCGCACGATCATCACCCGCAACACCTCGCCGGACGTCGGCTTCGACCGGTCGATCAACCCCTATCGCGGGTGCGAGCATGGCTGCATCTATTGCTTCGCCCGGCCGACCCATGCCTATCATGATCTGTCGCCGGGCCTCGATTTCGAAAGCAGGCTGTTCGCAAAGCCCGACGCAGCGCCGCTGCTTCGCGCGGAACTGGCCAAGCGCGGCTATGTCGCGCGGCCGATCGCGTTCGGCACCAATACCGATCCCTATCAGCCGATCGAAAGCGACTGGCGGATCACCCGCGCCTGTATCGAGGTGCTGGCCGAGACCAACCACCCGCTCACCATCACCACCAAGTCGGACCGGGTGACGCGCGACATCGACCTGCTCGCGCCGATGGCGGCCAAGGGCCTGGCGGCGGTCGCGCTCTCGGTGACCTCGCTCGATCCGCGCATCGCAATGACGCTCGAGCCGCGCGCGCCGGCGCCCGAGCGCCGGCTGGCGGCAGTGAGGAAGCTCGTGGCGGCCGGCATCCCGACCTTTGTCTCGATCGCCCCGGTCATCCCGGCGATCACCGACCATGAGCTGGAGCATCTCGTCGAACGCGCGGCCCAAGCGGGCGCGACCGGCGTCCGCTTCATTCCGGTACGCCTGCCTTTCGAGGTCGCCCCGCTGTTCAGGGCCTGGCTCGAGACGCACTTCCCCGATCGGGCCGGCAAGGTGATGGCGACGATCCAGTCGCTCCGCGGCGGGCGCGACAATGACCCCGATTTCTTCAGCCGGATGCGAGGGCAAGGCCCCTGGGCCGATCTGCTGCGCACCCGCTTCAAGATCGCCTGCCGAAAGCATGATATGAACCACGAGCACATCATGATGCGCACCGATCTGTTCAGGCCGCCTGCCGGACCGCAGGGCGAGCTGTTCAGATGAGGCGACGCGCCGATCGCACCGTCAGGGCGCGCTGCCCGATGGGTCGGCGGGTGCCTGACTGGCGGGAGCCTGATCCGACCGATCCTTGTCGTCAGGATCCCTATAGTTGGGATCGCGATCATCCGGAATCGGGCGCATCCCGCCATCACCGCCGCGATGCCCGCCATGGCCATAGCCGCGCCCCGGCCCCCGACCCGGCATCAGCGAAATCCGCGGCAATTCCTTGCGCTGGATCAGCCCGTCATGGTTGGTATCGAGCAGATCGAAACGATCATCGGCCGCCTTTCGGAATTCCCTCGGATCGACCCCGCGGTTGAAATTGGCATCGGTTACGGTGACCGGCTCGGGATAGTCGAAATAGCCGTAGCGCGCGGCGCCCTGCATGCCCTCGATGATGCGTGCCTCGCCGCCGCCCTGCCCATCGGGCTGGCCGCTGCCCTCGCCGCCGCCCCGATGGCCACCGCCCATGCCACCGTCACCCATACCGCCCCCACCCATGCCGCCGCCACCCATGCCGCCCCCACCCATACCGCCACGTCCGCCGCCGCGATGGCCGCCGCCCCGGCCGCCGCGCGCGCCGGTCATCCCGCCGCCGCCAGCACCGCCGACCCGGATTTCCGGCGCGAGCACCGTCTCGTAATAGTCGATATCATCGGGGTCGATTTCGCCGTCATGCCCGCGATCGAGCACCGCAAACCACCGCGCCGCGTCCTTCTCGAATTCGTCGCGGCTGAGCGCCCCGTCATGATTGGCGTCGGCCTGGCCGAACCACAGGTCCTGCGGGTCAGCGCCGCCATGCTCGCTGCGGAAGGGCTCGCCCATCGGGCTGATGAACAGCAGGCCGGGCGGGCCGTCGCCACCACCCGGGCCTTTGCCCCGCCCTCCGGGCGGCGGACCGCCCCACTGCGCGCGCAGATCGGCGCCATAGCCTGCCGTCATCAACACCAGGCACGTCACTAGATAGAGTCGCATTGCTCGCCCGCTTGCTTGAGTAGCCCCCCGCCAATTCTAGGCAGCAACCATTTCTGTGGGATTTCAGGTCGTGGCCGGCAAATGAGGCGCTCAGTGGCGATGCTTGCCCTTTTTCCCCGGATGACTGACCGTCACCGCGGAAATCTTCGGCAATTCGGCGCGCTCGATCTTGCCGTCATGGTTCGCATCGAGGATCGCGAAACGAGCCTCGGCGGCGTGATCGAACTCGCGCGGATCGACGCCGCGGTTGAAATTGGTGTCGGCCACCATCACCGGCTCGGGATAATCGAGATAGCTGTACAACGCCGCGCCCTTGCGATTGTGGCGGACGATCGTCGTGGTGCCGGAATCCTCGCCCTCGGAGGTGGTTTCGGTATCGCCCTCATCGGCATCGACCCGGATTTCCGGGACGAGCACCGATTCATAATATTCGATGTCGTTGGGGTCGATTTCGCCGTCATGCCCGCGATCGAGCACCGCGAACCAGCGCATCGCGTCCTTCCTGAACTCGGCAAGGGTCAGCGCACCGTCATGATTGGCATCTGCCTGGTCGAACCAGACATCCTGCGGCTCATGGTCGCTGCGGAACGGCTCGCCCATCGGGCTGATGAACAGATATCTGCCGATGTTCCTGGCCGGCTCGTCAGCGCCGGCCGGCGCGGCCTGCATCCCCGAGCCGCCCGCCATCATCAGCGCCAGAGACGCCAGGAGAATTCCAGCCATCGATCACCCTGCCCGTTCGAGTCGCTCCCGGACGCGCAGAAGCAACCACTTCAGCAGCGATTTCAAGGCCCGGCCGGCACCGGCTGCGACCAACTGATCCGGTTGTGATTCCGGCGTTGAGCTGGCTTGGTCCAGGCGCCTCGGACGCTCAGTGCCCGAACGGGCGAATCCGGATGATTTCGGCCTGGAGCATGTCGGCGAGACGCTGGTGATCCCTGAGCGACGGATGCCAGTCGCAACCGCCGAGATCGAGGCCGGTGAAGTGAATCGCCGAAACGCGGCCGGGCGCAGCCTTGCCGAGCGCGCCGGCGATGCGGGTAACGTCGGCATGAAAGACGTCGGAGCCCATCAGGATCAGCCTGGCCTGGGGCTGTTTCGCGAGCAGCGCCCGGGCAAAGGCGATGTAGCGGGCCTGATAGGCGGCATGGAGCGCCGCATCGTCGCGCCAGGCTTCGCCGGCATGGACGGGAGTCGAGAAATCATTGGTGCCGAGGTTGATGACGATGACCTGCGGGCGCCAGCTGCCCGGGGCATCTTCCCGAGGTGCCGGATCGCCGGGGATGAGCCGCGGATAGAGATCGGGCATCGCCGTGCCGGGCGAGCTGCCGCCATAATTGCGCACCACGCCCCGTCCCGAAAAGGCGATCACCCGGTACTCGGCGCCCAGGCGCCGCGCCACGAGCGGGCCGAACGCCTGTTGCGTGTCGGTGCTATCGTGGATCTGGGCCTGGCTGCAGCTGTGCCCCGGCGCGGTGTCGCCATAGCCGACCGTATAGGAATCGCCGATGAACTCGATTCCCCGTCCGGTCGGGGCCGGTGGCGACAGCGGCTTGCCGCCGTCCAGCGGATAGAAGCCGATCAGCCGGGTGCTGTCATTCTGGCTTTCGGCCAGCTTTTCGAGCCTGAAGCGATGCTCGCCGGCGCCAAGGCCGCTGATCAGCGCATCGACATCGCCGGCGCGCTCGAACCGTGCCTTCTCCACCCCGTCGATCAGCAAGCGCAGGCGATCGCTGCCCTTGTCGATCACGACGCGCAGGCCGGTGCCCCTGAACCTGCCCTCGAAATAGACGCCAGGCCAGCCGAAGCGCAGCGCGCCGCCCCGCTCGACCACCACCCGCCCCCCGATCGCGACCGGAATGCGCGGGCCCCGCGGGCCCTGCGAGCAGGCTGGTGCGGTCGCGGTCAGGGCAAGGGCCGCGGCCGCCCCGAATATCCGGACGGCGGCGATCCTCATGCCGCGCCCGGCCGGCATTTCATCAGCGGCTGGATCCGGGTGCCGAACTTTTCCACGCCTTCGATGAAATCGTCGAAAGTCAGCAGCACGCCGCCGGTATTGGGCACTTCGGCCATCTCGTCGAGCATCCGCGCGACGCTCTCATAGCTGCCGACCAAGGTACCCATGTTGATGTTCACCGCGCCCTCGGGTGCGGCGAGCTGGCGGACATTGGTGGTGGCATTGTGCTTGTCGGCCGCACCCTGATCGGCGAGCCAGGCGATCGCCTCGACATCGACGCCGTCATTATAGGACTTCCACTTGGCCATCGCCTCCTCGTCGGTCTCGGCGGCGATGATCATGATCAGCACGAAGATCGAGACGTCGCGCCCGGTCTTCGCGGTCGCCGCGGCGAGGCGCTCATTGTTGCCGGAGAATGCCCTGGGCGTGTTGACCCCCTTGCCCAGGCAAAAGGCATAATCCGCCCATTTCGCCGAGAAGGCGAGGCCCTCGTCGGAGGAGCCGGCGCAGATGATCTTCATGTCGCCGTCGGGCTTCGGCCTGACCCGGCAATCCTCCATCCGATAATAATCGCCCTTGAAGTCCGAGACACCCTCGGCCCAGAGCTCGCGCAGGATATGGGCGTATTCGTCGAGCATCTGGTAGCGATTGCGGAAATGCTCGTCGCCCGGCCACAGGCCCATCTGGCTGTATTCGGGGCGCTGCCAGCCGGTGATGAGGTTCAGCCCGAAGCGGCCATGGCTGATCGAGTCGATCGTGTTGCACATCCGCGCGGCAAAGGCCGGCGGGATGACGAGCGTCGGGCAGGTCGCGTAGATCTTGATCTTCTCCGTGACGGCGGCGAGGCCGGCCATCAGCGTGAAGCTCTCGAGCCCATATTCCCAGAACTCGGTCTTGCCGCCGAAACCCCTGAGCTTGATCATCGAGAGCAGGAAATCGAGGCCGTATTTCTCCGCCCTAAGCGCGATCTCCTTGTTGAGGTCGAAGCTCGGCATGTACTGCGGCGCATTCTCCGAAATCAGCCAGCCATTATTGTTGATGGGCACGAAGACGCCGACTTGCATGTGCTTAGCTCCCCAGAAATTCGAGTACGAGACGGCTGAAGGTATCGGGATCGGTGACGTTGCAGGCGTGGCCGCCCCATTTCATTTCGGCGAGCCTGGCGCCGGGCAACCGCTCAGCCAGCTTTCGCGAGGCATTCGGCGGCACGAGCATGTCGTCCAATGCAATGATCGCGAGGATATCGGTGCCGATATCGCCCGCGAGCCGGAACGCCCTGGCTGCGGCGACACGCCGTTCGAGAGTCTCGACCGGCTGGAAATGCGCCAGCTGATGCTCCGCCTCGGCATCGAGCCGCGCGATATTTTCCGAGATCCAGTTGGCCGGATAGAGAAAGGCGGGCTGGGCGCGAAGATAGGCAGCGGGTCCGCTCTTGTGCAGCAGATCGAGCCTGATCTCGAAACAGCGTTCGAACCAGGGGTCGGGCTCGGCCCAGCCATTGACGACGACCAGCCGCTCCACATCGCCCTGCGCGTCGAGATCGAGGCCGATCAGCCCGCCAAGCGCATGGCCGACGAAATGCGGACGGCGGATGCCGAGCTCGCTCAGCAGACCACGTACATCCTCCGCCATCGAGCCGATCGATACAACGCCCGGCGGCAGCGGATCGCTGCGGCCGGTGCCGCGATGATCGTAGAGCAGCACCCGGTAGCGCGCGCTCAGCGCGGCAAGGTTGGGCGCCCAATAGCCGGCCGAACCGCCCATGCCGGGCGAGAGGACCAGAACCTCGCCGTCAGCGGGGCCATGCCATTCATACCAGAGCCCGGCCGCGCTCGGCATCAGCCGATATGCGCCACGCTGGCGATCTCGACGAGGCAATCGGGCTTCACCAGTTCGGCCTTGATGCAATAGCGCGCCGGCTTCGCCCCCGGGAAATACTCGGCATAGACCGCGTTGAACGCGGCATAATCGGCGAGATCCTTGAGGAAGATGTGGTTCATCGCCACGTCCGCCAGCGTCGCCCCGGCCGCTTCGAGCGTGATCCTGATGACGTCGAGGATATGGCGGGTCTGCCCGGCAGCGTCGCCGATATGGAGCACCGCGCCGCCCTCCCCCAGCGCGAGCACGCCCGAGACATAGACTGTGTTTCCCGCTTTCGCCCCGGCTGAATAGGGCGCGATCGGGGTGGGGAATTGCGGCGGGTTGATCGGTTCGAAGGCCATTGCGCTAAATCTCCATAGCCCGTTCATCCTGAGTAGCCATTGAGCTTGTCGAAATGGCGTATCGAAGGACATGCGACCCTTCGATACGGGTCTTCGACAAGCTCAGCCCCTGTCAGGGCGAACGACAGGTGGTGGTCGATCTCCTCATCCCTCGGCTACCTGGCCGAAGCTGCCGCAGAAATCCGCCACGGTGGAAACCCAGCCGAAGAATTTCTCGACATTGTAGACGGTGGCCTGCTGCATTGCCTCAGGGCCGAGATGGTGTGTCGCATCCTCGAGCATCACCCCGAAATATTCGAGGTGGAAGCCGTCGCGCAAAGTCGATTCAACACAGACATTGGTGGCGATGCCGACGAACACGATGGTGCGGATGCCCCGCGCCCGCAATGTGCTGTCGAGCTGCGAATTGAAGAAGGCGCTGTAGCGCGTCTTGTGGAGGCTGATGTCGCCGGGCTGCGGCCTCAGCGCATCGACCAGCGCATAGTCCCAGCCGCCCCGCGCCAGCAGGGTGCCGGCAAGCTCGGGCCGCTTGCGCATCGTCTTCAAGGCATTGGACTTGTGCCAGTTGGGCGATCCGGGCCCTCCCGCCTCGACATAGTCCGGGTCCCAGCCATTCTGCAGATAGATCACCTGCACGCCGGCCCGCCGCGCGGTGTCGAGCACGGTCGCGATCTTGCCGATCGTCCCCGCCGCCCCTGAGATGTCGAACCCGGCCTGGTCGACATAGCCGCCGGGCGAGGCATAGGCATTCTGCATGTCGATCACGACGACCGCCGTCTCGCTGGGGGCGAGGCGGAGCGGTTCGGGCCGGGCGGCGAGCGTCACCCCGTGTTCGGAATGCCCCACCAGAACCGTCGCGCCCTCATCCGCCAACACGCCAAACTCCCGTGAATCCAGCGGGGCAGCTTGGACCAGTCGGCGGCACCCCGCAAGACGGGCTTGCCCAGCGGCCCTGCATTGCGCATGATGGCTGCGGGTCGCTTCTCAACGAGGGAGCGCACGCACATCATGTTCACCACCGGCAATCTGGTCCTGCAGCTCGGCTATGCGCTGCTTGTCGCCGCGCTGCTGGCGCGAACGCAGCGCCGCATGCGGCTGCTCGTCGCCCTCTCGGCCGCCGTCATGCTGGCACGCGCGGTGCTGCTCGTCCCCGATATTGCGACGATCGCCTGGATGGTGGTGCTGCTCGGCGCCTGGCTGGTGCTGCTGTGGAGTGACCGGGTCAGCGAGCTGCGGGGCCGCTTCACCGCTGAAGAGGAGGCAATGCGCTCGACCTTTCTCGGCGCGCTGCCGCGCAGCGCCGCGCGCCAGTTCATCGACCAGGGCCTGTGGCTGCGCGGCGATGCCGGCGAAGTCCTGACCCGCGAGGGCGCGCCGGTGCCCAATCTCTATTATCTGGCCAGCGGCGAGGCCCGGGTCACGAGCCAGGGCCGGCCGGTCGGCGTCTGCCGCGCCGGGGACCTGATCGGCGAGGCGACGATCCTGTCGGGCGAGCCGGCCACCGCCACCGTCACGCTGAATGCGGCGGCCAGCTTCTGGTGCGCGCCGACCACGACATTGCGCCGCTTCCTCGACGATCATGACGGCCTGCGCGCCGCGGTCGAGCGCAGCTTTGCCGCCGCCGTGAAGGACAAGCTTCGGGCCGCCAACCGGACGATTGCGGGCGGCTGACGAATCAGGCGGCCGCCAGCCGGTAATCCTTGTACTGCGCCCGGAGGGCGGTCTTGAGCAGCTTGCCGGTCGCTGTGTGGGGCAGCGCGTCGACGAACAGGATTTCGTCGGGCAGCCACCATTTGGCGACATGCTCGGCGAGATGCGCGGTGATGTCTTCCGGCGTCACGACGCTGCCCGGCTTGCGGACGACCAGCAGCAGCGGGCGCTCGTCCCATTTGGGGTGATAGACCCCGATCGCCGCCGCTTCGGCGACGCCGGCGCACCCGATCGCTGCGTTTTCGAGGTCGACCGAGCTGATCCACTCGCCGCCCGACTTGATCACGTCCTTCGCACGGTCGGTGATCTGCATCGTGCCGTCGGGGTGGAGCACGGCGACATCGCCGGTGTCGAACCAGTTGTCGGGGCCGACCGCGTCCTCGCTCGCCTGGAAATAGCGCTTCACCACCCAGGGTCCCCGTACCTGGAGCCGGCCCGAGCTCACCCCGTCGCGCGGCAGCTCGTTGTCGTCATCGTCGAGGATGCGAAGCTCGATGCCGAACGGGATCTGGCCCTGTTTCGCGACCAGATCGAGCTGTTCGTCGAGGCTCATCTCCTCCCAATGCGGCGGCGGCGTGCCCGCGGTGCCGACCGGCGACGTCTCGGTCATGCCCCAGAGATGCTTGACCGTCACGCCCATTCCCATGATCCGCTTGATCATCGCGCGCGGCGCGGCCGAGCCGCCGATCGTGACCTGCTGGAGATGGCGCGGGATTTCGCCGGTCGCGTCCATATGCTGGAACATCGAGAGCCACACCGTCGGCACCCCCGCCGAATGAGTCACTTTCTCGTCGTTCATCAGCCGGCAGAGCAAGGCCGGGTCATTGACCGCGGCATAGACGAATTTCGCGCCCGACAATGCGCCGGCAAAGGGCAGGCCCCAGGCAGCGGCATGGAACATCGGCACGATCGGCAACACCACCGCACGCGGCGAGAGATTGAACACCCAGGGAGCGACCTCGGCCATGGCATGGATCATGGTCGAGCGATGCTCGTAGAGCACGCCCTTGGGGTGACCGGTTGTGCCGCTGGTATAGCAGAGCATGCACGGATCGCGCTCGGCCCCCTCGACCCAGGCATAATCGCCGTCCTCGGCGGCGATCAGCGCTTCGAAACCGTCCGGGCCCTCCCCCGCCGACTCATCGGGGTCGAACACGACATAATGCTCGATGCTGGCCCAGTGCGGCTTCAGCCGGTCGACCAGCGGCTGGAAAACCTTGTCGTAGAACAGCACCCGGTCTTCGGCATGATTGGCGATATAGATGAGCTGCTCGTCGAACAGCCGCGGGTTGATGGTGTGGATCACCCCGCCCAGCCCGATCGCACCATACCATGCGACGAGGTGCCGGCTATGGTTCATACCGAGCGTTGCAATCCGATCGCCCGGCTTGCAGCCCAGTTTTTCAAGTGCTTGTGACAGTTTTCTTGCATCGCGTGCGATGCCTGCCCAGGTCGTTCGGGTCTCGCTGCCATCAGCCCAGACGCTGACGATTTCCCGCCCGCCATGCTCACGCGCGGCGTGCTCCAGGAGCCGGGGCACCCGCAACTCGAAATCCTGCATTCCACCCAGCACGCGTATCTCCCCTCCCGCTCGCGGGAGGGGCCGGGGGTGGGCTCCCGACCTCCACGAGCGCTACCATTGAGGTGAGCGAGAGCCCACCCCTAGCCCCTCCCGTAAACGGGAGGGGAATGAGTTAGCCGACGAGCGCCAGCCTCGTTTCCGAAGTCCTGAGCGTCACGTTGCCGACATCCTGAAGGTTCTCGATCCGTGTCGCAAGTTCGCCATCGAGCAGAAAGTCCCGCCCGAGCAGCACCCGCGCCACGCCGCCCTCCGGCAAGGCCGCATTGACCCACACCTCGCCCCGCGCCCCACGCGCCTCGGCCAGCAGCGCGCCGAGCGCTGCCATCGCCTCGGGCGTCGCCACTGAAAGCTCCATCACGAAGCGCGCGCTGTTGGCGAGCGTCTCGAACGGCTGGATACGCTTGACCGTCACGCGCGGCGTGTCCTCGCCCGGTCGGCGATCGAGCTCGACCGTCACGAGCCCGCAGCCGCCGTTGCGCGCCGCTTCCTCGAGATCGGCGGCGACCGCGTCGTCGAAACAGGTCGCGATGAACTGGCCCGACGGATCGGAAAGCGTCGCCATCAGATAGCGCTTGCCGCGCGCCGAGGTGCGCCAGCGCGCATCCTCGACCAGCGCCGCCATCGTCGCGCCGGATCGGGTTCCGTCATCGGGAATGGCAAGCTCGCCGAGTGCCGCATAGCTCCGCGCGCCGTGCATCTTCGCCAGATGGGCATGACGATCGACCGGATGCGCCGAGAAATAGAAGCCGAACGCCTCGCGCTCCTGCTCCATCCGTTGCGCCAGCGTCCAGCGCGCGGAAAGCGGCAGCTTGATTGCCGGCTCGACCGCATCCGCGCCGCCGAACAACCCACCCTGCCCGCTCGCGCGCATCCCGTGAACCCGCGCCGCGGTGGCGAGGATGGTCTCCGCCGTCGCAAAGATCCCGGCGCGATTCGGATCGATCGAATCGAACGCGCCCGCCGCCGCCAATGTCTCCAGCTGGCGCTTGTTGAAGATGCGCGGATCGACCCGGTGCGCCAGATCGTCGAGCGACCGGAACGGGCCATTCTCGTCGCGCTCGGCGACGAGCCGCTCCATCGCGCCTTCGCCGACGCTCTTGAGCGCAGCGAGCGCGTAGCGGACGGCAAGGCCGTTGGCCGTGCTCTCGACCGAGAACTCGGCTTCGCTGGCGTTGATGTCGGGCGCGAGGCATT
This sequence comes from Sphingomonas oligophenolica, assembly GCF_039522915.1. Classification (NCBI taxonomy): domain Bacteria; kingdom Pseudomonadati; phylum Pseudomonadota; class Alphaproteobacteria; order Sphingomonadales; family Sphingomonadaceae; genus Sphingomonas; species Sphingomonas oligophenolica. The sequence goes on along the minus strand of NZ_BAAAEH010000065.1, from coordinate 107,311 downwards.
CGACCCCCATACGCCGCATATCGTCAGCGAAGATGCCGAGCTTGTCGGTCAGCGTCATGTCGAAGCACATCGAGGCCGCGTAGAATTCCTCGCGGTAATGCGCCTTCAGCCACGCCGTCTGATAGGCGAGCAGCGCATAAGCCGCAGCGTGCGACTTGTTGAAGCCATAGCCGGCGAACTTGTCGATCAGGTCGAACAGCTCATTGGCCTTGCCCGCCTCGATGCCGTTGACCGCAAGGCAGCCCTCGACGAAGCCGGCGCGCTGCGCGTCCATCTCGGCCTTGATCTTCTTGCCCATCGCGCGGCGGAGCAGATCGGCCTGGCCCAGGCTGTAGCCGGCGAGGATCTGCGCCGCCTGCATCACCTGTTCCTGATAGACGAAGATGCCATAGGTCTCGGCCAGGATCGTCTCGAGCAGCGGATGCGGATAGGTGATCGGCTCGCGGCCGTTCTTGCGGGCGCCGAAGCTCGGAATATTGTCCATCGGCCCCGGCCGGTAGAGCGAGACGAGCGCGATGATGTCGCCGAAATTGGACGGGCGCACCGCGGCCAGCGTGCGCCGCATGCCTTCGGATTCGAGCTGGAACACGCCGACCGTGTCGCCCTTCTGGAGCAGCTTGTAGACGCCCTCGTCTTCCCATTCGAGCGCATCCAGATCGACGATCACGTTGCGCTGCTCGAGCAGCTGCACCGCTTTCTTGAGCACCGACAGCGTCTTCAATCCGAGGAAATCGAACTTCACCAGCCCGGCGCCCTCGACATATTTCATGTCGAACTGGGTGACCGGCATGTCCGAACGCGGATCGCGATATAGCGGCACCAGCTCGGCGAGCGGCCGGTCGCCGATCACTACGCCGGCGGCGTGGGTCGAGCTGTGGCGCGGCAGGCCCTCCAGCTTCATCGCGAGGTCGAGCAGATGCCTCACCCCGTCATCGCTCTTGTACTCGGCGCGCAGCTCCGAGACGCCGTTGAGCGCGCGTTCGAGCGTCCAGGGGTCAGTCGGATGGTTGGGCACCAGCTTGGCGAGGCGATCGACCTGGCCATAGCTCATCTGCAGCACGCGGCCGGTGTCCTTGAGCACCGCGCGCGCCTTCAGCTTACCAAAGGTGATGATCTGCGCGACCTGGTCGCGACCATATTTCTCCTGGACGTAGCGGATCACCTCGCCGCGCCGGGTTTCGCAGAAATCGATGTCGAAATCGGGCATCGACACGCGCTCGGGGTTGAGGAAGCGCTCGAACAGCAGGCCGAGCTTCATCGGATCAAGATCAGTGATGGTCAGCGACCAGGCGACCACCGAGCCGGCGCCCGATCCGCGGCCCGGGCCGACCGGGATATCATGGTCCTTCGCCCATTTGATGAAGTCGGCGACGATCAGGAAATAGCCCGGGAACCCCATCTGAATGATCACGTCGAGCTCGAATTCGAGCCGGTCGCGATAGGGCTGGCGCCAGTCAACTTCTTCTTTATCCCCCTCCCGCTTGCGGGAGGGGCTAGGGGAGGGCTCACGCTCA
>NZ_BAAAEH010000065.1:0-105779 GCF_039522915.1 Sphingomonas oligophenolica | reverse complement strand
CCCGCTCGCGGGAGGGGAGAAGAAGAAACCGAAAGCTCCTCGATCCGCTTCAGCCGCCTTTCCAGCCCGGCCCGCGCATCGACGCGCAGCGCTTCGGCCTCCGCCTCCGGATCACCGGCGAGGCTCGGCAGGATCGGCTTGCGGTAAGGTGCCATCACCGCGCAGCGCTGCGCGACCACCAGGGTATTGGCGATCGCCTCCGGCAGGTCGGCGAACAGCAACCGCATGTCTTTCGCCGGCTTCATCCACGCATCGGGCGAGCTGCGCGGGCGCTCGGTGCTGGTGATGTAGGTCGAATGGGCAATGCACAGCATCGCGTCGTGCGCGTCGCCGAATTCCTGCTCGGCAAAGCAGCACGGATTGGTCGCGACGATCGGCAGGTCGCGCGCATAGGCGAGGTCGAGCAAGCCGGGCTCTGCCCTGCCCTCGGTTTCGTCGAGGCGGCGCACCAGCTCGATATAGAGCCGGTCGGGAAACAGCGCCTGGAGCCGGTCGGCATAGGCAAAGGCGCGGTCGGTCTGCCCCTCGGCGAACAGCCGGGTGAGCCCCCCTTCCCCGCCCGCGGTCAGCGCGATCAGGCCGTCGGTGCGCCCTTCGAGCGCAGCGAAATCGACATGCGGCAGGAGTTCGAGCGGCCGGTCGAGATGCGCGCGCGACACCAGCGCGCAGAGATTCTGATAGCCCGTTTCGTCCTGCGCATAGAGCGCCAGCCAGTCGAGCGGCACCTCCACGCCCTCGGGCATGTCGGGCCGCGCCACTCCGAGCATCGCGCCGATGATCGGCTGGACGCCGCTTGCCTTGCACGCATCGGAGAAAGCCATCGCCGCATACAGGCCGTTGCGGTCAGTCAGCGCCGCGGCGGGAAAGCCGAGCTCCTTGGCGCGCTTGGCGATCGCCTTGGGCTCGATCGCGCCGTCGAGCATCGTGTAGGACGAGAAGATTCGCAGGGGCACGAACGCTGAATGCGGCATCGAGCGACTATGGAAGCCCGGCGCGATTCTGGAAAGGCCGAAACGGGGAAATTAATTGCAATCGATGTCGCGACAATGTAATTTATTGTCATGGCAACGACTATCCACAGAAATATCAAAAATGAGGCCGATCGGGTGCCGCCATGGCATGATCGGGTGTCGCAGGTCCTGCAGGCCGATCTGGAGCGCCGCTTCGCCGCGAAGGGCGCGACACCCGCGCAATTCCGTCTTCTGGCGGCCCTTGGGCGCGGCGAATCGGACACGGTTCGCGGCCTCGCCACCGCGCTGCGGCTCGACGGCGCCGCGGTGACCAGGCTCGCCGATCGGCTCGAAGCCAAGGGACTCGTCGCGCGTGCGCCGGACCCGACCGATGCCCGCTCGGTCAGGCTGTCATTGACTGAAGCAGGCGCCGCGCTGGTGCCGGTCCTCGATGCCGAAGCCGATGCGCATGAACGCGCCTGGTTCGGCGCGCTGAGCTATTCGGAGCTGCGGCAATATAAGCTGACGCTGGCGAAGCTGCTCCAGCCGGCAGGGATCAAGCCGGACGATGTCTGGTTGCGGCGTGATCTCGGCCACCGGCCGGCGGAAAATTAGGGCGTCAATGGGGAAAACTGCGCATTCCGGATCAGCGCGGGCAGGTGCATAAAGGCGGCGCAGGAATCTGTGTTCCTATCGGCTGGACGAGGAAAATCATCATGGCAAGCTCGGCATCACCCGACTCATCCCATGGCAAGGGCTGGGTTCTCGCCTATGGAATCCTTTCGGCCGCCATCGGCGTCGCTGCCTTTGTCTGGCCGGTGTCGGCCACGATCACCGCGACGCTGCTGTTCGGCTCCTTCCTCTTCGTGGCAGGCATAATGGCACTCGCCACCGGGTTTCGCAGCCGTGCGCATCACGCGTCGACCTACCGGATCGTCTACGGGATCCTCTCGATCCTGGTCGGCCTCGTCATCCTGCTCGAACCGGCGACCGGGGCGATCTCGATCACCCTGCTGGTCGCCTTCTGGCTCGCGATGCGCGGCATTTTCGAACTTTTCTGGGGCTATCGCTTCCCGATCGGCCGGGCGCTGATGATCGCTCTCGGCCTCATCAACCTGCTGCTCGCCATCTTCATCATCTGGACGATCCCGCTGAGCGCGCTGACCCTGCCGGGCTATCTCCTGGGCATCAGCTTCCTGATGACCGGCGTCACTGCGATTGCCGAGGCGAGCGCGGCCTGAAGCACAGCGTCACGCCGGAACAGGTCCGGCGTGACGCCTGAAGCCGATCGGCCTTCCCTATCCCAGCAACTTCAGGATATCAGCCTCGATATCCCCGGGCTTGGTCGTCGGCGCGTACCGCGCGACCGTCTTGCCGCTTCGGTCGACCAGGAACTTGGTGAAGTTCCACTTGATCGCCTTCGAGCCAAGCAGCCCCGGCGCCTCGCTCTTCAGTCTCTCGAACAGCGGATCGGCGTTGTCGCCATTCACGTCGATCTTGGCAAAGACCGGGAAGGTCACGTCATAGGACAGCGTGCAGAAATTGGCGATCTCAGCCGCATCGCCCGGCTCCTGCCCACCAAACTGGTTGCACGGAAAGCCGAGCACCTCGAAGCCGCGATCGGCATATCTGCGGTGAAGCGCCTCGAGCCCCTCATATTGCGGCGTGAAGCCGCATTTCGAGGCCGTGTTGACGATCAGCAGCACCTTGCCGGCATAGACCGACAGATCGACGGTCGAGCCATCGGCCGCCTTGACGCTCATCTCGGTGATCGCCGTCATGCGCTCTTCTCCTCATGCCGCGCCATCAGCCAATCGAGATTGGCGCGCACCCCGGGCCATTCCTCGGTGATGATGCTGTAAACCACCGTGTCGCGCAAATGCCCGTCGGGCATGATCTTGTGGTTGCGCAACACCCCGTCGAGCTTGGCGCCGAGCCGCTCGATCGCAGCGCGCGAGGCGCGATTGTGCCAGCCGGTGCGGATCTGGACGCAGCGGCAGCCGAGCACGTCAAAGGCGTGCCCGAGCAGCAGCCGCTTCGCCTCGGTGTTGAGCCCGGTGCGCTGGACGCTTTTCGCATACAGCGTGCCGCCGATCTCGAGCCTTTTGTCGGCCTCGCTCATCCGCATGAATCGCGTCGTGCCCGACAGCCGGCCATTCGCCGCGATCACCGCGAAGGGCAGCGCCCGCCCGGCGTCGCGTTCGGCAAACAGCTTGTCGAACCAGCCATCGGCCGTCTCGGGCGTCGGCACGAAGGTGTAGAAAAGCGATGCAAGATCGCCGTCAGCCATCGCCTCGACCAGCGCATCGCGGTCATCGCGCGCCAGCGGGCGGAGCGTGACATGCCGGCCGGTCAGGGTCGGCGTCTCGCGCCAGGCGCTCACGCCAGCCGGCCGTCGTGCAGCCGCACCACCCGGTCCATCTTCAGCGCCATCCGCTCGTTATGAGTCGCGACCAGAGCCGCCGAGCCTTCCCCGCGCACGAGGCGCAGGAACTCGGCGAGCACGACATCGGCGGTCGCCTCGTCGAGATTGCCGGTCGGCTCGTCGGCCAGCACCAGCGCCGGCCGGTTGGCGAGCGCGCGGGCGACGGCGACTCGCTGCTGCTCGCCGCCCGACAAGGCGCTCGGCCGGTGAGTCAGCCGGTGGCCGAGCCCAAGCGCGGTGAGCAGCGCGGCGGCACGCTCATCGGCTTCCTTGCGGCTGCGGTCCTGGATCAGCTGCGGCAGCACGACATTCTCGATCGCGTTGAAATCGGGCAGCAGATGATGGAACTGGTACACGAACCCGAGCTGGTCGCGGCGGACGCGCGTGCGCCCGGCCGAATCGAGCTTCGCCGCCTGCTCGCCGGCGATGCGGATCGACCCGCCAAAGCCGCCCTCGAGCAGCCCGACCGCCTGGAGCAGGGTCGATTTGCCCGATCCGGACGGCCCGAGCAGCGCCACGATTTCGCCGGCGCCGACGGTGAGGTCGATGCCGCGCAGCACCTCGATCGTCACGCCGCCCTGGACGAAGCTCCGGGTCAGGCCGGCAACGGCGAGAATGGGCTCACTCATAACGCAGCACCTGGACAGGATCAGTGCTCGCCGCCTTGAATGACGGATAGAGCGTCGCGAGGAAGGTGAGCAGCAGCGAAATCAGCACGATCGCGATCACCTCGACCGGGTTGGTCTTGGAGGGCAGCTCGGCAAGGAAGCGGATCGACGGATCCCAGAGATTCTGCCCGCTGATCACCTGGACGAAATCGACCACGCGTTGCCTGAAATAGAGCGCGATGAACGCCAGGATCAGCCCGAGCACGATGCCGAGCACCCCGATCGTGGTGCCGACCGTCATGAAGATCCGCATCATCCCGCCCCGGGTCGCACCCATTGTCCGCAGGATCGCGATGTCGCGGGTCTTGGCGCGCACCAGCATGATCAGCGACGAGGCGATGTTGAAGGCGGCGACCAGGATGATCAGGCTCAGCACGCAGAACATCACCACCCGCTCGACCGCGAGCGCCTCGAACAACTGAGCGTTCAGCTGCCGCCAGTCGGAAATGACCGCCCTGTCCCCCACCTTCTCGGCAAGCGGCGCGAGGATCGGGCCGACATTGTCCGGATTGTTCGTCTGAATCTCGACCATGCCGACCGAATCGCCCATCAGGAGCGCGGTCTGGGCGTCCTCCATCGGGATCATCACATAGGCCTTGTCGTAATCGTACACGCCGATCTTGAAGATCGCGCCGACCGTATAGCTGACGATTCGGGGCATCGTGCCGAACGGCGTCGTCTGGCCTTGCGGGATGATCAGCGACACCTGGCTGCCGACCTGCGCCCCCAGCGCATCGGCCAGGCCCGAGCCGATCGCGATCCTGCCGCTGCCCGGCGTGATGCTGGCGAGCGAGCCCATCACGACATTGGTGTTGATGGTCGGGTTGTCGCGGATATCCTTCACCTGCATGCCGCGCAGCAGCACGCCCTCGACCCGGCCGTTGAAGCTCGCCATCAGCGGCTGCTCGATCAGCGGCGTGGCGCTGGTGACGCCCGGCGTCGCCCTGGCGATCGTCACGATATTGCGCCAGTCGGGCAATTGGCCGCCGAACCCCTGCACCACCGCATGGCCGTTGAGCCCGACGATCTTGTCGAACAGCTCGGCGCGGAAGCCGTTCATCACGCTCATCACCACGACGAGCGCGAAGACGCCGAGCATCACCGCCCCCAGGCTGAAGGCCGCGACCACGAGGATGAAAGCCTCGCCCTTGCCCGGCAACAGATAGCGGCGGGCAATCATGCGTTCGTAGCGCGACAGGATCATGATGATCGGAAACAACCCGTCCGTGGAATGACGGCAAAGCTCTAGGACCGGGATACCGCGCTGGCAACCGACCGCTCCCTGTTGCGCAATCGCCACAGGGTTGCCGCAATCCGTTCGGCCCCGCCACATTCCCGGTGACAAAAGCCGGGTCCGCACCTAGCAACAAGCCACTGACACACAGGCAACGGCCGTGGTTCGGGGAATGCTTTCAGCGCCGCTCGGAAAACGAGCCTGGTAGCGGAAGCGGTCAAGGGGGCTGACGAGCAGTCGTCACGCAGGCGCCCGGGCTGGAAACGGTCCGGGCGTTTCCGATTCCGCCGAGGCCGCGCTTCCGCGCCCCGGCGAAGGCCGGGGTCTCTTCCGACAAGCGCGCGCTCGCCAGTGGCGGCCGCCCCGACCTTGCCGTCCCCGCTTTCGCGGGAACGGCACGGCAAGCAACGGATCCCATCAGAACGACTTGGTGATCGTCCCCCCGAAGGTGCGCGGATCGCCCGGTTGCCCGACGATCAGCCCGGTGCTCCCCGACTGTGCGCTCAGCAGCTCGAAATAATGCTGGTCGAACGCGTTGCGCACCCAGGCATAGATATTGAAGTCGTCATGCCGGTAGCCGAGCCGGAAGTTCGACAGCGAATAGCCGTCGATATTCATATAGGCCGAATAGGACGGGTTCGACGAGAATTTCGAGCGATAGCTGCCATCATAGCCGAGATAGACCTGCCCGGCGCCGACCGGCACATTATATTCGGCGCCGTAGGAGAAGGACCATTTCGAGATGCCCGGCATCACCTGGCCCGAAATGTCGCAGAAAGCCGGGCTGAGGCCCGGCGTCCCCGGCGCGGCGGGCGTCTGCGCGCCCGTTGCGATCGTGCCGCCCGACAGTTCGGGGGGGCAAGGCGCATCGGGGAATTTCACATATTTCGCGTCGGTATAGGCGCCGTTGCCGTAAATGTTGAACCGGGCGCTCGGCCGGAACGACGAGTCGAATTCGACGCCGCGCACGCGGACATGGTCCGCATTGGCGAGGTAACCCCTGATCACGCCGAGCTGACCGTTGGTGACGGTCGCCTGATAATCATAGATGTCGTCCCAGAAGGCAGCCAGATTGAGCGTTACCCTGCGGTCGGCGAACTGGGTCTTGAGGCCCAGTTCGAAGTGATTGACCTTCTCCGGCTTGACCGTGGCTGCGCTCAGGATCGGATTGTTGCTCGCGTCGAGCGGCAGGCCGGAAAGGTTGATGCCGCCCGATTTGAAGCTGCGCGCATAGGTCGCATAGGCATGGACGTCCGGCGTGAAATCGTAGGACAAGGTGACGTCCCCCGACACGTTCCACGCGCTGAATCGCGGATCATAGCTTTGCGGCGCGAGCACCCCGCGCTGGTCTGGGTTGAGCACCGTGCTGCCCGTGCCCGTGGTGACCACCGCCACATAGGAGCCGCTCTTCTTGTCGTAGTTGAGGCGAAGGCCGGGCTGGATGTGGAAATTGTGGAACGCTTCCCAGTTGAGCTTGCCGAACACCGCGAAGCTGGTGTTGTCGAAGTCGATCGTGTTGGTGCTCGTCAGGCCGTTGAGGATCGCCGGATTGCACGCATTGGCGGTCACCGGCGCGCAGGCGCTTGATCCCGCCGGCACCGACGCGCCCGGGTTGAGCAGCCAGCGGCTCGCCGCCGGGCCCTGGACCTGCAGGCCGTCGGTATGGATCTTCTGGTTAAACAGGAAGATACCGAAGGTATATTGAAGGCGCTGCTTGCCGTTCGACGCGATGCGGAACTCCTGCGACTTCTGGGTCTGGTGCGAGGGGTTTGCGGACACGGTGGTGATCGGCAGGCCGGTGAAGTCGCGGTCGTTTGCCGGCTTCCAGTCCCAGTAGCGCCAGGCGCTGACCGAGGTGATCGTGGCCGGTCCGATGTCCCAGTTTCCGACCAGCGACACGCCGCCCATTTCCTGCTTGGCGTTCAGGTCGGCATCGAGGTCGGTCACCCGATCGAACGGGTCGGTGCTGGGCGGCGCATAGTTGAATGCTGCGGCAAGCGCTGCATATTGGCGGTTCAGCGGGCGCTGGGTCGGCGCGACGCGCGCATAATATTGCACGCAGCACAACGGGTTCTGCAGGTTGAAGTCACCGGCCAGCGTGAAGCTGAGATCCGGCGTCGCGCGCCACAGCAACTGCCCGCGCGCGCTGAAATTGTCCTGCCGATGCACGTCCATACCGCTCGCCACGTCATGGATCGTTCCGCCCCGGCTGGTCCGTGAGACCGACACCCGCACCGCCAGCTTGTCGGCGATGATCGGCGCGGAGGCCGAGCCCTTGACCTGCACGAAATCGTCATTGCCGCCGCTCACCTCGAAACGCGCCTCGGGCGTGAAGCTCGGCGCCCGTGTCGTCACGTTGATCGCGCCCGCCGTGGTGTTCTTGCCGTACAGCGTCCCCTGCGGGCCGCGCAGCACTTCGATTCGCTGGACATCGACGAAATCGAAGGTCGCCGCGCCCGCCCGGCCGACATAGACGCCGTCGAGATAGAAGCCGACGCCCTGCTCGATGCCGTCATTGGTGAGGCCGAACGGCGCGCCCAGGCCGCGGATGTTGATCGCCGAGTTGCGCGGGTTGCTCGAATAGAATTGCAGCGTCGGCTGGAGCTGCTGAAGCCGGTTGACGTTGAACGCGCCCGTTGCGGCAAGATCGGTGCCGCTGACCACGGTCAGCGCGAGCGGGACTTCCTGCGCCCGCTCCTCTCGGCGCCGCGCCGTCACGACCACATCGGCGGGCGCGGCGGGAACGGCATCGGCGGGCGCTGCCTCCGCCTGGCCCGGCTGGTTGGTCACGATCTGGCCGCCCTGGGGGTCGACGGCCGCGACGCTGACCGGTTCAGGCACCACTGTCTGGGTGGAAAGCGCTGTCTGGGCAAGCAGCAGCATGGGCAGGTGAGCGAGCATCATGGTCCCCTTCAGGCTCGGATATTTCGAGTCGCGACTATAATGCCTACTAAATTGATATGGTTTCATCCCCCCAAGAACTTGGCGGCACGAAAGTTCAGCTTTCACCCACGCAAATCTGCCGTTTTGCCTCTTGAAACACCGGCGAAACGCCCCAGATCTGCGGTGCGCGGTGCCTTCGGGGCCGCGTGAAACCGGGGTGTGGCGCAGTTGCGGGCACCCTTTTGACGACCATCTCGCTTGATGAAGGAGACTTGAATATGCGTCAGTTCGATTTGACCCCCTTCCGCCGCTCGACGATCGGCTTCGACCGCCTGTTCGACATGCTCGAAACCAGCGCGCGCCAGTCGGCTGCGGACAATTATCCGCCCTTCAATCTCGAAAGGCTCGCTGACGACCGCTACCGGATCACGCTTGCCGTGGCCGGCTTCAGCCGCGACGAGATCGAGATCACCGCGCAGCAGAACCTGCTCCAGGTGAAGGGCAACAAGGCCGAGAAGGAAGGCTCCAACGCCTCCTTCCTCCATCTCGGCATCGCCAATCGCAGCTTCGAGCGCCGGTTCGAGCTCGCCGATTTCGTCCGGGTGGACGACGCGCGGCTCAATGACGGCCTGTTGACGATCGAGCTCGTCCGCGAAGTCCCCGAGGCGATGAAGCCGAAGACGGTCGCGATCAAGACGGGCGCGCCGCTCGCCGCGATCGAAGGCGGCCGCGACGAAAGCGCCGCTGCCTGATTTGGCGGTAGCGCTATAATATCATCGGGCGTCCGGGCCGTCGGCCCGGGCGCCCTTTTGCATTCCGGCGTATTTATCCTATACCCTGCGGAACTCTTGTTTCCGATCTGCGTTGAGCCGCACAATAAAATGGTCGTAAGTCGCGACTGAGGGGGCGTCATGAACCAGCGCATGCAGTTCGCGGAGAAACTGATCGACAGGGCGTTGTCGGCCATGTCCTGCGACGCCGCGGAGACTCTCCCCGACATACTCGACGCACTTCCCGCACCGATTTATGTTACCGCTACCGACGGCACGATAACCTTCTACAATCGCGCCTGTGTCGATCTCGCCGGACGCACGCCGGATCTGCGGCATGATCGCTGGTGCGTCACCTGGCGGCTCTTCACGCTGGGCGGCGAGCCCCTGCCCCATGCCGACTGCCCGATGGCGATCGCGATCCGCGAGCAGCGCCGGGTCCGCGACGCGGAGGCGATAGCCGAGCGCCCCGACGGCACCCGCGTCCGGTTCATCCCGTTCCCCACGCCCTGGTTCGATGCCGACGGCAATTTCGCCGGCGCGATCAATCTGCTGCTCGACGTGACGGACGAGCGCAAGATGGAGACGCTGCGCGGCCAGGCCGCGCGCTGCCGCCGGCTGGCCATGTCGATCGGCGATCGGCAGACGGTCGAGACGCTGACGGCGATGGCGATCGAATATGACGCCCAGGCGGACCGTCTCCCCCTGCCGAACTAGGCCGGAACGCGCTCATCTGATCCGTCGGCTGGTTGGGCAGGTTGCACCACATTCCTCTTCCCTTCCCCAGGAAGTAAAAAGAAGAAGAGCAGCAAGCGTTAAATCTGATCCGTTCGTCCTGAGGTGCCATCGAGGTGCCGCGCAGCGGCGTATTGAGAGGGCGTATCGAAGGACAGGTCGCGAGCGACAACCTGTCCTTCGATACGGGCCCTCGATACGCCTTCGGCTACTCGGTCCCTACTCGGGACGAACGGGGTGGCGATCCTGATTTAACGCTCGCCGCTAGGTTTTGATTTCCGCTCGACGGCCTAGCGCGCCGTTTTCCGGTACGTCAGCGCCTGAGCGCGGACGATATCGATCAAATTGCCCATTGTCAGATTCAGGTCGACGATGTGGAGGCCCCATTCCCGCCGCACGCTGCCATCGATGACGACATCCCCGGTGATGACGTTGGTGCGGGCCGCGCCGGGCGTGGGATGGATCGTGACCGCGAGATAATGATGTTGGCCGTCGGTGCGGCATTCTGCGCTGAGCAGCCCCGGCACTGCAACGAACGGTGTCGGGATCGGCCTGGGCGGGTTCGTCCATGGCCCGGGTGCCACCCCGTCGGCAACGACCGAATCCGGCCCTGCACCGAGATAGGCATGCTAGGGGCCCGGGCCGCCGCCCAGCGCCGCCGGGTTCACGCAGGCCGCCTCGAGCCCGGGGGCGGTTGAAATGCCGAACAGCCGCTCGTCGGCCGGCGGCGGGCTGTCCGCGCGGAACGACGCGAAATTGATCGCGCAACCGATCTGCCCGGCGGCGCGGCACAACGGCATCGCCTTGAAATCGCCGCCCATATCGCGCCCCGTCGGCACCTGCAGCCGATAGCCGGCCAGGATCACCGACAGGATGCGGTGCTGGACTGGCTTGCCGTCAATCTCCTTCTGCACCAGTTCGGCAAGGAGAAGCGAGCCCTGCGAATGGCCGATCAGCACGACACCACGGCCATGATTGTCGTGGTGAAGATAATAATCCCATGCTGCCTTGATGTCGGCATAGGCGAGCGGGCGATCGACCGGCATCGGCGCGCCCTTTAGGCCGGCGCGAAGCGCGGTCAGCGTGACCTGGCGATAGAGCGGCGCGAACGGCCGGCAGACCGCGGCGAAGCGGGCGAACTGCTGGTTCACGACCGAAACCTCCGCCTTTTCCACCGTCATCGGGGCATTGCCCCCGGGAGCGGTGGACACGGTCGGATAGACGTAGAAGCAGTCGACCGGCGCTTTCGGATCCTGGTGGAAGCGCTCGATACGGGCCGATCCGTCGGCCTGAAGCACGGTGGCGTCCTGATCGGAACGGCCGCAGACATCAGTGGGGCGGCCGGGGCGGCAAAGCCAGAAATCATCGCGGGAATAGTCGTTCTGCGGAGCCGCCGTCTTCTCGGACTGATCGCCAGGTGGCGCCGCCTCGGCGCGCCCCGCCATTATCGCCGCACACGCCGCCAGGCCGATCCACCGGATCAGCGCCGCGCGGCCTTTCGAGCGATTGACGACATTCCCGGCAGTCATGCTTTTGCCCTTCCCGGCCGGCGCCGCCGAGCGACGATGTCCCAAATCGTGATCGTCGGTGACGGGATGCGCCCCTTCCGAGGGGCGCATCCGTCGATCAGAAGTTGCGGGTCACGCGCACACCATATTGGCGCGGCGACCCGGGCAAGCGGCGCAACCCGTTGATGGAGCCGATATAATGCTGGTCGGTCAGGTTGGTCCCGAAGCCGGCAATCGTCCAGCCCCCCTTCTGGAGGGTCAATTGCGCGTTCACGATGTTGCGCTCGGCAAGATAGTCGCCGCGCTCGGCCTTCTGGAACAACGTGCCCCAGGCTGAGGAGATGTGCGCAAAATCGACGCGTGGCGTGAGCGAGGCCCCGTCGCTCAGGGGGAAGGCATATTGCGCGCCGACGCTCAGGGTGAAGCGCGGCGCATAGGTCTGGGAGCGCCCGGTCAAATCGATACAGCCCGTCGAGGTGGCGGGGCCGGTAGTGGAATCGCACACGCCGGTATGGGCAACGCGCGGATCGAACGCGAAGAACGTGCCCAGGCTCGAATGCGAAAACGCGCTCGCGAAATCGAACCCGAACGCGCCGAAAGAACCCTGCGCCGAGGCTTCGACGCCGTAAAGCGCTGTGGGCGTCGTGACATTGTAAAAGGCCGAGACCGATTTTCCGCTCGGGTCGTAAATGGTGACCTGGAAATTCTTGTAGCGATTATAATAGCCGCCAAGTTGAGTTCGCAAATGCCCGTTCAGCAAGGTCGCCTTCCAGCCGAGCTCGTAATCAGTCACTTCCTCGGCCTTGAAGGCCGGCGGGGTGACGTTGTCGAAGAGCGGAGGCCCGTTCAGCCCGCCCGACTTGCTGCCCGTGGCGACGAAGGCATAAAGGAAATTATTGCTGTCGACCGTCCAGTTCAGGGCAATCTTGCCGGTCGCTTTCTTGTAGGCATAGAAATCATTCTGCGTCTTGTTGATACCGTATTCCGGAACATGGAAGGCGAAATTGTTACGGGTGGTCATACGCGAATAGCGGAGGCCGAAGGTGGCCTGCAGCCTGCTGGTCAACTGGTAACCGACCTGCCCGAAGCCTGCCAGCGAGGTGTGCGGGTTGTTGCCTTCGAGCGAGTAATCGAAACCACCGGCTGGCTGCTGGAGAAGATAGCCGCCGACCGGGAAGATGAATTTGTCGTTCTGGTAATAGGCGCCGACCAGCCAGGTGAAGGGGCCCGTCGACGGCGACAGGAGGTTGAACTCCTGTGACCAGATGCGCTCGTGCACGAAATCCTTGAAGAAATAGCTCGTCGTGCTGGTGCCGTCATAGTCCAGCGTCTCCTGCAGCGTGCCGTGCTGATAGCCAGAGATTGACCGCAGGACGATGCCGCTGTCGAAGTCGTAGCTCACATTCAGCGAAATCCGGCCGAACTCGTCGCGCCCCGACAGATCGGCATTGGCCGAAACCTCGAACGGATCATAGGTCGCGGCCGCCGGGCTCCCCGGATAGCCGCCCACATCGATATTATTGTAATCGCCCTTCAGCACCACGCGGAGCTGCGAGGTCGGCTGCCACAACAGGCTGGCGCGGCCACTATACGAGCGCAGGTCGCCGGGATTGCCCGTCCAGGGTCCGGACACGTGAAAGAAGGTGTCGCGCCGCTCGACGTTCGTCGCGAACCGCAGCGCCAGCGTATCGCTGAGCGGCAGGTTGATCGCGCCCTGGAATTTCACGTCGTTGTAATTGCCATATTGGCCCGTCGCGAAGCCGTGAACGCCGTCGAAATTCGGGTTCGCCTCGTTGATGAACACCGCGCCACCGGTCGCATTGCCGCCGGCAAAGGTTCCCTGCGGTCCGCGCAGCACCTCGACGCTGGCGATGTCGTAATAAGGCTCGCGCTGGAAATATCCGGGAAACGTCGCCACGCCATCACGATAGGTGATCACGCCCACGCCGACCGAGGAACTGATCTCCGCCTTGCCGATACCGCGGATGTTGAAGCTGTTGGCCTGGCCCGACGTATTGACCGTCAGCGAGGGAGTCGAAAATTGCAGCTGCTCGACGCTGTTGACGCTCTTCTTGACCAGGTCCTGCGCGGTCAGCACCGTGGCGGCGACAGAGGTGCGCTGCAGGCTGGTCGCGCGCCGCTCGGCCGTGACGACGACCTCCGCAGCCTGATCATCGGACTGCGACGCGGCTGCGGGCTTCACTGGCGCGGTATCGCCGGCCTGCGATCCGGCTTCTGTCGGCGACGTCACCGCCGGGGCACTCTGGGCGCAGGCTTCCCCGGCGCTCATCAGAGCAACTATCGACACCGAAAACAGGTATTTGCGCATCATTCACCCCCTCATCCTGCACGCTCTATGGCGTGTGTTCGCCTCGATCTGGCATCAAAGGCGGCTCCCTGTCAATACTCGCTATGTTGTTAGTGAATAAAGGAGCCAAGGCCCCGCCCGCTTGGGCAACGCAGCTCATGTCGGCAGGCGCGCGCAGGAAGTGGCCAAGGCGATCGCGATGATTCAACCCTATGACGGCGCGTGGCAGGGGTGGATTGGACAGGGCGGTTTTCCGCTTCCCATCCCGCTCTTTGACATGACTGGATATCTGTCGGCCGCTGGGCTCGCCTCAGGTGCAGCGACCCGCTCCGCTGATCCGCCGCTGTTCCTCGCTGTTCGGCCGCTGTTACGACGCGACGTCCCCGCTGTTATTTCCGCTGTTCCCCGCTGTTATTCAATAACAGCGAGATTCCCGGCAAATAACTGATATTACTAAGGAACTTTTCCCCGAAAATCCAACATAACAGCGGGGAAAAAGATTATTCGCCAGGAACAGCAAATAACAGCGGAGAAACCGCTCGCCGCGCATTGAGTCCGGAGGAGCGGGGTGCGCCCCGGCCTGCCTCAGACCAGCCGGCTCTGTCGTACCGCGGCGCCGACGAAGCTCGCGAACAGCGGGTGCGGGTCGAACGGCTTGCTCTTCAGCTCGGGGTGGAACTGGACGCCGATAAACCAGGGATGGTCGGGGCGCTCGACGATCTCGGGCAGGCTCCCGTCGGGCGACATGCCGGAGAACACCAGCCCGCCGGACTCGAGCATGTCGCGATAATGGGTGTTCACCTCGTAACGGTGCCGGTGCCGCTCGCTGATCACATCGGTCTTGTAGACCGAGGCGACCACGCTGTTGCCGGTCAGCACCGCCGGATAGGCGCCGAGCCGCATCGTGCCGCCCATGTCGCCGCCTTCCTCGCGCTTCTGCAGTTCGCCGTCGGCCATCCACTCGGTGATCAGGCCGACGATCGGCTCATCGGTGGGGCCGAACTCGGTTGTCGAGGCATGCTCGACGCCCCCTGCCCGCGCACCCTCGATACAGGCCATCTGCATGCCGAGGCAGATGCCGAAGAACGGCACGCGGCGCTCGCGCGCGAAGCGGACGCTGGCGATCTTGCCTTCGCTGCCGCGCTCGCCGAACCCGCCGGGCACGAGGATCGCGTGCATCGGCTCGAGCCGCGCGGCGACGTCCTCGGAATCCTGCTCGAACAATTCGGCGTCGAGCCACTGGATGTTGACCTTCACCCGGTTGGCGATGCCGCCGTGCACCAGCGCCTCGTGGAGCGACTTGTACGCGTCCGGCAGGCCGACATATTTGCCGACCACGCCGATCGTCACTTCGCCTTCGGGATTGTGCAGCCGGTCGAGGATATCCTCCCACCGGTCGAGCCTCGGTGCCGGGCCGGGCTCGATCCCGAATGCCTTCAGCACCTCCGAATCGAGGCCCTCGGCATGATATTGGGTCGGCACCGCATAGATGCTCTTGGCGTCGAGCGCCGGGATCACTGCTTCGGGGCGGACATTGCAGAACAGGGCGATCTTGGCCCGCTCGCTCGCGGGCAAGGGCTGCTCGGAGCGGCAGACAAGCACGTCGGGCTGGACGCCGAGCGCGGCCAGCTCGCGGACTGAGTGCTGGGTCGGCTTGGTCTTCAGCTCGCCCGCCGCGGCGATATAGGGGACGAGCGTGACATGGATGCTGACGGATTGGCCGCGGCCGAGATCGTTGCGCAGTTGCCGGATCGCCTCGATGAACGGCAGCGACTCGATATCGCCGACGGTGCCGCCGATCTCGCACAGCACGAAATCGAGATCGTCGGTCTCGGCCTGGGCGAACTCCTTGATCGCGTCGGTCACGTGCGGGATCACCTGGACGGTGGCGCCGAGATAGTCGCCCTTGCGCTCGCGGGTGATGATCTGCTGGTAGATCCGCCCCGAGGTGACATTGTCCGACTGGCGTGAGGCAACGCCGGTAAAGCGTTCATAATGGCCGAGATCGAGATCGGTCTCGGCCCCGTCGTCGGTCACATAGACTTCGCCATGCTGATAGGGCGACATCGTGCCGGGATCGACGTTGAGATAGGGGTCGAACTTGCGGATGCGCACGCGATAACCGCGCGCCTGCAGAAGAGCAGCGAGGCTCGCTGCCATGAGACCCTTGCCGAGCGAGGAGACCACGCCGCCGGTGATAAAGATAAACCGCGCCATGGGAGGAAATGCCTAGCGTCATCAGGGGTCGCACGACAAGCGCGCGACTCCATGCACATCAGAAAAAAGCCGGAACGTCGCCCCGGCGGCTTATTGGGCGAGCGGAACCGCGCCGTTGCTGGCGGGCGCAGGGGCCGCAGGCTGCGGCGCTGTCTGCTGCGGCGCCGTTTGGGCGGGCGCAGGCCCGGCCGGGATCGCGCCGCCCTGCGGTGCCTTGGTCGCCAGCGACGAATCGATCTTGCTGGTGTGGCCCGAGGAGGCGAGCATGGCGAGCACGATGCTCAGCGCCACGAACAGCGTGGCAAGGATCGTCGTCGCGCGCGTCAGGAAATCGGCGGCGCCGCGTGCCGACATCAGCCCGGACGGGCTGCCGCCCATGCCAAGTCCACCGCCTTCGGACTTCTGAACCAGGATCACCCCGACCAGACCGGTCGCGATGCATGCGTGGAGAACGAGCAGGAAGGTGAACATGAAAAGGCGTAACCTGTGGCTGGGGAAAGCGGGCACATAGGCGAGGCGGCCGTTCCGATCAACCACGGCCGGCCACGATGGCCGAACATTTCGCCTGCGCACTGAAACAAAGCGGCCACAATGAACGTTACAGGCCTGGAAGCTCCATCTTCGGGGGCCCGGGTAAAATAGAGCTGGAAGTTTTCGTGGCCACTTTAGCAGATCAATCCCTGAACGGCTGGAAGCAGACCCTGGTCGATTATGTGCGGTCGGGCGAGCCCGATCTCACCAATCGCCAGATGGCCCTTCTGCTGGTCGTATATCTTAACCCCGGACCGCATACGGTGCGCGGGCTGGCGCGAATCCTCAACGTTTCCAAGCCGGTTGTCACGCGCGCCTTGAACAGGCTCGGGTCGCTGGGCTATCTGCGCCGGCAGCGGGACGAAACCGACAAGCGCAATATCTTTGTCGCGCGCACGTCTGAAGGGGCAGAATTTCTTGAAGAATTTGGTCAGTTCATCGACGCCGAGCAGCCCGTTGCCCGGCGGGCCACCGCGTAGGAGCTTTGCGCTTCTCGGCCCGTCGGTCGTGTTCGATCCGCTGACCAATGCCGTCCGGCGCGATGTCGCCGATATCCGACTCGCTGACCGCGTGTTCGCGCCGCATTATGCGGCGCCGATGCCGCGCCGGGTCGCCGTCGAGGCGTCGTTGCTCGGTTCGACGGAGCAGGAAGCCCCGATCCTCGCCATGCTCAGGCCCGGCGAAATCTTCGAAGTGCTCGATCTCGCCGGCGGCAATGCCTGGGGGATTGCGGTCGCGCACAATCTGGTCGGCTATGTCGATGCCGGGGCGCTGGAGTTGGCGCAATGACCATCACTGTCTTCATCGATGGCGCCGAGGGCACGACCGGCCTCGAGATCCGCGACCGGCTCTCGGGACGGCATGATATCCAGCTCCTCACGCTCGACGAACAGAAGCGCAAGCAGGTTGCGGCGCGCGCCGAGGCGATCAACGCAAGCGACTTCGTGATCCTCTGCCTGCCCGACGACGCAGCGCGCGAAGCGGTAACGCTGATCGATAACGCGCATACCCGCGTGATCGACGCCTCGACCGCGCATCGCGTCGCCGATGGCTGGACCTATGGCTTTCCGGAGCTCGAGCCCGGCCAGACCGCGGCAGTCGCCGAGGCAATGCGGGTGTCGAACCCGGGTTGCTACCCGACCGGTTTCCTCGCGCTGGTCCGGCCGCTGGTCCGCGCCGGGCTCGTCCCGGCCGACTGGCCGATCACCGTCAACGCGATCTCGGGCTATTCGGGCGGCGGCAAGTCGATGATCGCCGAGTATGAGGGCCCTAAGGTTCAAGGTGGGGGCCCCGCGCCCGCCGCCCGCGCCTATGCGCTCGGCCTCGCCCACAAGCATGTGCCCGAGATGCAGAAGCATGCCAGGCTCGAACATCCGCCGATCTTCGCGCCGACGGTCGTGAACATCTATCGCGGGATGATCGTCGAGGTGCCGTTGCCGCTCCATCTGTTCGTGCGGCGCCCGACCCTGCTTGCCTGCGAGACGGCATTGCGCGAGGCGTACAAGGATTCGCCGATCGTCACCGTCGCGCCGGGTGATGCGACGACGGTCGATATCGGCGACGATGCCGCCACCGACCGGCTGACCTTGCGGGTCTGCGGCAATCCGGAAACCGGCCAGGCCCGGCTGATCGCGACGCTCGACAATCTCGGCAAGGGCGCCGCCGGCGCTGCCGTCCAGAGCCTCAATATCATGGCCGGGTTCGACCAGACGGCGGGATTGGTGCTTTAAACCGGCGCCGCGCCGACATATTCACCTTGGCCGCCCGCCCCCGCCTCTGGTAGGCGCACCGCCGAACGAATGATCCAGGAGACATTATGCGCGACCCGGTGGGCAAGCTGCTGCTGTTCGGCGCGACGGGAGATCTGGCGCAGCGCATGCTGTTGCCGTCGCTTTACGGTCTCCACGCCGATGGCCTGTTGCCCGAAGGCCTGACGATCACCGGCACCGCGCGCTCCGACCATGACGATGTGAGCTATCGCAAGTTCGCCAAGCACGCGCTCGACGAGTTCCTGCCCGAGGACCGCAAGGACGACAAGGCGGTCAAGACCTTCCTCGACCGGATCGGCTATCAGGCGCTCGACGCCTCGAAGGTCGAGGGCTTTCCCGCGCTCGCCGAGAAGGTCGGCGACGTGTCGGGCGGCCTCGCCATCTTCCTCTCGACCGCGCCCTTCCTGTTCGAGCCGACCATCAAGGGCCTCGAATCCGCCGGTCTCGCAGGCCCCAGGACCCGGATCGGCCTGGAAAAGCCGCTCGGCTACGATCTCGCTTCGAGCAAGGAGATCAACGACGCGGTCGCGATCGCCTTTCCCGAGGATCGTACCTTCCGGATCGACCATTATCTCGGCAAGGAAACCGTCCAGAACATCCTGGCGCTGCGCTTCGGCAACAGCTTCTTCGAGCCGGTGTGGAACGCGCAGGGCATCGACAACATCCAGATCACCGTCGCCGAGACGGTCGGCCTCGAGGAGCGCGCCGGCTATTACGATACGGCGGGCGCCCTGCGCGACATGGTCGCCAACCATATCCTCCAGCTCGTCGCGCTGATCGCGATGGAGCCCCCCGCCCGCTTCGACGGCACCGCGATCCGCGACGAGAAGGCCAAGGTCTTCCGCTCGCTCCGCCGGATCAAGCCCGAGGAAGCGCCGCACGTCACCGTCACCGGCCAATACGGTGCGGGCGCGGTCAATGGCGAGATCGTGAAATCCTATATCGACGAGCTCGGCAAGCCGTCGACCACCGAGACCTTCGTCGCGATCAAGGCGCATGTCGATAACTGGCGCTGGCAGGGCGTGCCCTTCTACCTGCGCACCGGCAAGCGCATGCCGACCCGCCATTCCGAGATCGCGATCCAGTTCAAGGCGGTCCCGCATTCGATGTTCGCGAGCCGCGGCGGCCTGCTCCAGCCCAACATGCTGATCATCCGTCTTCAGCCCGAGGAATATGTCCAGCTGCTGGTGATGGCCAAGGAGCCCGGCCTCGATCGCGACGGCATCCGCCTGCGCGAAGTGCCGCTGAACCTCAGCCTCGACGCCGAATTCGCGGGCACGAGGCGGCGCATCGCCTATGAGCGGCTGTTGCTCGACCTGATCGAGGGTGACCCGACCCTGTTTGTCCGCCGCGACGAGGTCGAGGCGCAATGGGAATGGATCGACGCAATCCGCGCCGGCTGGGTCGCGAACGACATGAAGCCGAAGCCCTATGGGTCAGGCACCTGGGGCCCCTCGGCCGCGATTGCGCTGACCGAACGCGATGGGGTTACGTGGCAGGACGATTGAGAATTAATGGAGCGACTGAATCCCTCCTCCCGTTCGTGCTGAGTAGGGGCTGAGCTTGTCGAAGACCCGTATCGAAGCATAGGCGTTTGGGCTTGTCCTTCGATACGCCATTTCGACAAGCTCAATGGCTACTCGGGACGAACGGCAGTTTTGAAGCAAGGATAGTGCATGAGCGACGAAATCGAATGGTGGGATTATGACGACGCGGCCGAAATGGCCGCCGCCGTCGCGGGCGACATCGGTTTCGTGATCGAAAGCGCGATCGATGCGCGCGGCGGGTGCGTGATTGCGCTCTCGGGCGGCAAGACGCCGCTGCCGATCTACGAAAAGCTCGCAGCGACCAAGCTCGACTGGAAGCGCGTCACGATCATCCCGACCGACGAGCGGATCGTGCCGCTGGGCGATCCGCTGTCGAATATCACTGCGATCGGCAAGGCCTTCCTGCCAAAGGGCGCACGCGTGATCCCGATCGTCAGCGAGGCGGCCAAGGATTACCGCGCCGCCGGCAAGGCGGCTGATGCGCGGCTCGGCGACCTCCATTGGCCGCTCGATCTCTGCCTGCTTGGCGTCGGCGCCGACGGCCACACCGCCTCGATCTTCCCCGGCCCCGATTTCGACGAAGCGATCAACGGCCCGCGCGAGCGCCGCGCGCTCGGCGTGATGCCCGATCCGTTGCCGCCCGAGGCGCCGGTAGCCCGAGTGACCCTCAGCCGCGCCGCGATCGTCTCGGCCAAGGCACTGATGATCGCCGTTACGGGCGACGCCAAGCGCAAGGTGATCGAGGCGGCGATCAAGCAGGGTCCGTCTTCCTCCTATCCGATCGGCCGCGTCCTCGCTGATGCCGAGCTGCCCGTCGATATCCATTGGAGCCCCGCATGAGCCTTCACCCCGATGTGAGCGCCGTCACCGACCGGATCATCGCCCGGTCGAAGCCGACCCGTGACGCCTATCTGGCGCTGATCCGGCGCGAGCGCGACCAGCATATCGAGCGGCCCACGCTCGGCTGCGCCAACCTCGCCCATGGCTATGCCGGCACCGAGGAGGATCGCGATGCGATGAAGGCCGGACGCGGCATGAACATCGGCATCGTAACCTCTTACAACGACATGCTCTCAGCGCATGCGACCTATTATCGCTACCCCGAGCAGATGAAGGTCTGGGCGCGCGAGGCCGGCGCCACCGCGCAGGTCGCGGGCGGCGTGCCGGCGATGTGCGACGGCGTGACCCAGGGCTATCCCGGCATGGAGCTCTCGCTGTTCAGCCGCGACACGATCGCGCTTTCCACGGCGATCGCGCTCAGCCACGGCATGTTCGAGGGCGCCGCCCTGCTCGGCATCTGCGACAAGATCGTCCCCGGCCTGCTGATGGGGGCGCTGCGCTTCGGCCATCTCCCGATGATCCTGATCCCGGGCGGCCCGATGCGTTCCGGCCTCCCCAACAAGGAAAAGGCCGCCGTCCGCGAACAGTTCGCCGAGGGCAAGGCAAGCCGCGAAGACCTGCTCGACGCCGAGATCGCGGCCTATCACTCCAAGGGCACCTGCACCTTTTACGGCACCGCCAATTCCAACCAGATGATGATGGAGATCATGGGTCTCCACATGCCCGGCGCCGCCTTCGCCAATCCGGGTACCAAGCTGCGACAGGAGCTGACCCGCGCCGCGGTCCACCGCCTCGCCGAGATCGGCTGGAACGGCGATCAATATCGCCCCTTGGGCGAATGCGTCGACGAGAAGGCGATCGTCAACGGAGCGATCGGCCTGCTCGCCACCGGCGGCTCGACCAACCACCTGCTCCACCTCCCCGCCATCGCCGCCGCCGCCGGGATCGTCATCGACTGGGAAGATTTCGACCGGCTTTCAAAAGCCGTCCCGCTGATCGCCCGGGTCTATCCCAATGGCGCCGCAGACGTGAACGCGTTCGAGGATGCCGGGGGCATGCCCTGGGTGATCAGCGAGCTGCTCGGGGCGGGGCTTCTTCACCGGGACTTGAAGACTGTCGGCGGTAGTGACATGACAACGTATGCCAAACGTCCCTCGATCGAGGGCGAAGCGCTTGTGTGGGGGGATCCGGGGGCCAGTGGAGACGATAGTATCCTGCGTGCGCCATCAGCGCCTTTCGCCGCCGAGGGAGGATTTCGCATTCTCACCGGCAATCTCGGCCGGGCCTGCATCAAGGTGAGCGCCGTCGAGCGCGACCGCTGGACGATCGAGGCGCCCGCCCGCGTCTTTTCCGATCAGGCAGCAGTGCAGGCCGCCTTCAAAGCCGGCGAGCTCGATCGCGACGTCGTCGTCGTCGTCCGCTTCCAGGGTCCGCGCGCCAACGGCATGCCCGAGCTTCACAAGCTCACCCCGCCGCTCGGCGTGCTCCAGAATCGCGGCTTCCGCGTCGCCTTGGTCACTGATGGCCGCATGTCGGGCGCGAGCGGCAAGGTCCCCTGCGCGATCCATGCCAGCCCCGAGGCGCTCGGCGGCGGCCCGCTCGCCCGGGTACGCGACGGCGATGTGATCCGCATGTCGGCTGACACCGGTGACCTTGTCGCCCTGGTCGACGAGGTCGAGTGGAACGCGCGTCTTCCCGCCGAGGCGCCGCCGGCTGCCGAGGGTATGGGCCGCGAATTGTTCTCGCTGTTCCGCGCGTCAGCGAACGAGGCCGAAAAAGGCGCATCCGCCGTGATGGCCGCAATGGGATGGTGAGCATGGAAGTCGTCGCGGTCGATATCGGCGGAACCCATGCGCGTTTCGCCATCGCCGAAATCGCCAATGGCCGCGTCGTCTCGCTCGGCGAAACCTCGATGCAGAAGACCGCCGAGCATGCGAGTCTGCAGACCGCCTGGCAGGCATTCGCCGCGTCGCTCGACCGCCCGATGCCGCGCGCCGCGGCGATCGCCGTCGCATCGCCGGTGGGAGGCGAGCTCATCAAGCTCACCAACAATCCCTGGATCATCCGCCCGGCGCTGGTCAAGGAACGGCTGGATGTCGATACCTTCGTCCTGATCAATGATTTCGGCGCGGTCGGCCATGCCGCCGCCCAGCTCCCCAACGACTATTTCCTGCATCTCTGCGGCCCCGACGAGCCTTTTGAAAAGCAGGGTGTGCTGACGGTTTGCGGCCCAGGCACCGGGCTCGGCGTCGCGCAGATATTATGTCAGGCGCACGGCTATCATGTCATCGAGACAGAGGGCGGCCATGTCGATTTCGCCCCGCTCGATGCGCTCGAGGATACGATGCTCAAGCGGCTACGGCGCACATATAACCGGGTGTCGACCGAGCGGATCGTCGCCGGCCCCGGGATCATCACCATCTACGAGACGCTCGCCGAGATCGAGGGCCGCGCGGTGCAGCGGCTGGATGACAAGGCGATCTGGCTGATGGCGCTCGAGGGCGCCGACAGCCTCGCGCTCGCCGCGCTCGACCGTTTCTGCCTCAGCCTTGGCGCCGTCGCGGGTGATCTGGCGCTGGCGCATGGCGCAAAGGGCGTTGTGATCGCGGGCGGACTTGGCCTCCGCCTCAAGGATCATCTGGCGCGCTCGGGCTTTGCCGAGCGTTTCGCGGCGAAAGGGCGTTTCCGGACGCGGATGGAGGCGATACCGGTGAAGCTCATCACCCATCCCCAGCCCGGCCTGTTCGGCGCCGCGGCCGCCTTTGCCCAGGAGCATGCCCGATGAGCGGTATCGAAGCGATCATGCGGACCAGCGCCGTGATTCCCGTGCTGGTGATCGACGATGCCTCGACCGCCCGGCCGCTGGCCGAAGCTCTGGTCGCCGGTGGCCTGAAGGTGCTCGAAGTGACGATGCGCACCCCGGCCGCGCTCGATGCGATCCGCGAAATGAAGAAGGTCCCCGGCGCGATCGTCGGTGCCGGGACGGTCGTCTCGACCGAGCAGTTCGAGCAGGTGATGGACGCCGACGTCGAATTCATCGTCTCGCCCGGCCTCACCGAGCGGCTCGCGACGCCGATCATCGCGAGCGGCGTTCCCTTCCTGCCCGGCATCGCCAATGCGGCCGACATCATGCTCGGGCTCGAGCTCGGGCTCAGCCATTTCAAATTCTTCCCGGCGGAAGCATCGGGCGGGCTGAAGGCGCTGAAAGCCCTCGCCGCACCCTTCTATCAATGCCAGTTCTGCCCGACCGGCGGCATCACCGAGGCAAGCGCGCCTGAATGGCTCGCCTTCGCGCCCGTGCTGTGCGTCGGCGGAAGCTGGGTGACCGGCGGGACGATGGCCGAGGTCGAAGCCAGGGCGCGGGCCGCGGCTGGCTTGCGCCGCTAAAAGTCCCTCCCCTGCAGGGGAGGGACTTGAGAAGGTCACATCTCCCCGCGCGACTTCCTGATCGCATACCATTTCTGCACGTTCGCGTTGTGCTGCTCGAGCGTGTCGGCGAACACATGCCCGCCCGTCCCGTCTGCCACGAAATACAGCGCGTTCGATGGTGCCGGATCGAGCACCGCGTCGATCGACGCCCG
The DNA here is from genome assembly GCF_039522915.1 of Sphingomonas oligophenolica. Lineage (NCBI taxonomy): Bacteria > Pseudomonadati > Pseudomonadota > Alphaproteobacteria > Sphingomonadales > Sphingomonadaceae > Sphingomonas > Sphingomonas oligophenolica. The sequence goes on along the minus strand of NZ_BAAAEH010000065.1, from coordinate 81,813 downwards.
CCCCGGGTTGCAGATCGGCCCCGCGGGCAGCCCGGTCATGGCATAGGTGTTGTAGGCGTTGACCGCATGCACCTCGGATTCGAGGATACGGCGACCGAGCGGCCGCCCCTTGGTGATCGGATAGATGATCGTCGGATCGGCCTGGAGCATCATGCCGCGCTTCAGCCGGTTCGAATAGACCGCAGCGACCAGCCGTCTTTCGCTTGGCTTGCCGGTTTCTTTCTCGACGATCGAGGCGAGGATCAGCGCTTCGCGCGGCGTTGTCACCGCCAGGCCCGGCTTGCGCTTCTCCCAGGCATCAGCGAGATATTTCACCATCGCGCGCTGCATGCGATCGACCATGAACTGTTTCGTATTGCCGCGCTGGAAGCTGTAGCTGTCGGGCAGGATCGTGCCTTCGAGCGGCACCTGCACATTGCCCTTAAGCCCGGGCGTCTTGTCGAGCGCGTCCTTCACCATCACTGATGGCCAGCCTTCGGGGATGGTGACGAAGCGCTGCAGCGTCTTGCTGCCCTGCAGCACCTTCAGGATGTCGGACTGGCTGAGATGCGCCGGGATCCGGTATTCGCCTGCCTTGATCGGCGCATCCGAGCCGAGCACCTTGGCGAACAGCCGGAATTGCTGAGCCGACCTGATCGCCCCGGCCTTTTCGAGCTGAGTCGAAGCGGTGGCCAGCGACGTGCCGGGCGCGATCTCGATCGTGATGTTATGCTTCAGCGGCCCGTGCCAGCTCCAATATTGCAGTCCGGCGAATCCGAGCGCGATCGCCGCCAATATCAGGAGCAGCGCGAAGCAACCGAGCCTGCGCACGCTCTTATATGGCTCGCATCACAAGGCTGGCATTGGTCCCGCCGAAGCCGAAGCTGTTGTTGAGCACTGCCTTCACCGAGCGCTTCTTGGCGACATGCGGCACGAGATCGACGCCGGCGCAATTGTCGCTCGGATTGTCGAGGTTGAGCGTCGGGGGCACGATCTGGTCGCGCAGCGCGAGGATGCAGAAGATGCTCTCGACCGCGCCCGCGCCGCCGAGCAGATGCCCGATCGCCGATTTGGTCGAGCTCATCGACAGCGTGTCGATATTGTTGCCGAACAGCCGCCGTACCGCGTTCAATTCGAGCTCGTCGCCGAGCGGCGTCGACGTGCCGTGCGCGTTGATATAGTCGATATCGGACAGCGCCAGGCCCGACTTCTTCATCGCCATTTCCATCGAGCGGAACGCGCCCGATCCTTCGGGATGCGGCGCCGTCACATGATAGGCATCGCCCGACAGGCCATAGCCGATCACTTCGGCATAGATTTTCGCGCCGCGCGCCTTGGCCCGCTCATATTCCTCGAGGCAGACGACGCCCGCGCCCTCGCCCATCACGAAGCCGTCACGATCCTTGTCATAGGGCCGGCTGGCCCTTTCGGGGGTCGCGTTGAAATTGGTCGAAAGCGCCCGCGCCTGCGAGAAGCCGGCAATGCCGAGCGGGCAGATCGCGCCCTCCGCACCGCCGGCGAGCATCACATCGGCATCGTCCATCGCGATCATCCGCGCAGCGTCGCCGATCGAATGCGCGCCGGTCGAACAGGCAGTGACGACCGCATGGTTCGGCCCCATCAGGCCATATTTGATCTGCACCTGGCCGGTGATCAGGTTGATCAGACGGCCATGGACGAAGTGGGGGGAGACGCGACGCGGGCCCTTTTCATGGAGCACGATCGATTCGCTGGCGATGCCCGGCAGGCCGCCGATCCCCGATCCGATCGAGCAGCCGGCGCGGAAGCGCTCTGCCTCGGTCATCTCGGTGAGCCCGGCATCCTCGAGCGCCTGGCCGGCGGCGTCGATGCCGTAGATGATGAACGGATCGACCTGGCGCTGCACCTTGTGATCGACGCGCTTGCCCGGGTCGAAGCCATATTCATGGTCGGCCGGCTTCACCTCGCAGGCGATGGTGCAGGCATAATCGGTCGCGTCGAAACGCGTGATTGTGCCGGCGCCCGATTTGGCGGCGAGAATGTTCGCCCAGGCGGTTTCGACATCGGCGCCCAGCGGCGTCACAAGCCCCAGCCCGGTTACGACAACACGGCGCATGGCCATCTCCGTTCTTCAATTCTTCAAATAGAAACGGCTCCCCGACCCACTTGGTTACCCGGGGACGGGGAGCCGATCATTCAGTGCCGGCCCGAATTCGGGCTGGTTCCGGCGCAGCATGCGCCATCACCATAGCTCAGCTCTTGTGCTCGTCGATAAAGGTGATCGCGTCCTTGACGGTCGTGATCTTCTCGGCGGCGTCATCGGGGATCTCGACTTCGAATTCCTCCTCGAACGCCATCACCAGCTCGACGATGTCGAGGCTGTCCGCGCCCAGATCGTCGATGAAGCTCGCGTCCTCGGTCACCTTGTCGGCCTCGACGCCGAGATGCTCGACGACAATCTTCTTCACCCGGTCTGCGGTCTCGCTCATTGTATCGTCCCTCTATCGCTGGGGGTTTTGAATTCCTGAACGCACGTAGAACGCGTGTGGTGCCCTTGCAAGGGGGTGAAGCCGTGATCGGCGCGATCAGATCATCGCCATGCCGCCGTTCACGTGCAGCGTCTGCCCCGTGACATAGCCCGCTTCCTTGCTGGCGAGATAGACCACCGCCGCGCCGATATCGCTGCCCTCGCCCATCTTCCCCGCCGGGATGCGCGCGTTGAGCGCTTCCTTCTGGGCATCGGGCAGCACGTCGGTCATCGGCGAGGCGATGAAGCCAGGCGCGACGCAGTTCACGGTGATGCCCCGCGAGGCCAGTTCCTGCGCGAGCGCCTTTGACATGCCCACCAGCCCCGCCTTGGACGCGGCATAATTCGCCTGGCCCGGATTGCCCGTCGTCCCCACGACCGAGGTCACCGAGATGATCCGTCCGAACCGTGCCTTCATCATCGGCCGCGCGGCGGCGCGGGCGAGGCGGAAGGCGGCCTCGAGATTGACCCGGATCACCAGATCCCATTCCTCGTCCTTCATCCGCATGACGAGGTTGTCGCGCGTGACGCCGGCATTGTTGACCAGGATATCGAGCTTCCCGAGCGCCTCGACCGCCTGCGGCACCAGCGCATCGACTGAGGCCGCATCGGAGAGATCGCAGGGCAAAGAGACATGATCGCCACCCAGCCCGGCCCGGAACGCCTCGAGCTTGGCCACATTCGAGCCGGAAACCGCCAGCCGCGCCCCCTGCCCCGCCAGCGCCTCGGCGATCGCCGAGCCGAGCCCCCCGGAAGCGCCGGTCACCAGCGCTGTCATGCCTGTCAGGTCGAACATTCTTCTCTCCTCTTTCCCTTCTCCCCTTGTGGGAGAAGGTGGCGCGAAGCGCCGGATGAGGGGGAGTGAGGTTCGAGACAACGACATGTGTCCCCCTCACCCTTCCCACGCCTACGGCGCGGGCCCCTTCCCTCTCCCACAAGGGGAGAGGGGGAATTACAGGCTTTTCGCGAAAGCCTCGATATCCTCCATCGTGATCACGCTCACTGCGTCGACGTCGGCCACGATCCGCCGAACCATTGGTGCCAGCACCTTGCCGCCGAATTCGACAAAGCTCTCCACCCCGGTGTCGGCCATCGCCAGCACCGATTCGCGCCAGCGCACCATGCCGGTCACCTGCTCGACCAGCAGCCGCCGGATCGTGTCTGGGTCGCTGACCGGCTGCGCGGTGACATTGGCGAACACCGGCACCAGCGGCGAGTCGATCCGCGCTTCGGCGAGCGCCTTTTCCATGGCGTCGGCGGCAGGCTGCATCAACGGGCAGTGGAACGGCGCCGAGACCGGCAGCAGCACTGCGCGCTTGGCGCCATATTCCTTGGCGATGTTCACCGCCCGCTCGATCGCTTCGCGCGCGCCCGAAATCACGACCTGCGATGGATCGTTATCGTTGGCGACAGTGCACACCTCGCCCTCGGCCGCTGCATTGGCGATGATCCGCGCCTTCTCGACATCGGCGCCGAGCAGCGCCGCCATCGCGCCGACACCGACCGGAACCGCCGCCTGCATCGCCAGCCCGCGATGCTTGAGCAGCAAGGCCGTCGTCGCGAGATCAAGCGACCCCGCGGCACACAGGGCGCTATATTCGCCGAGCGAATGCCCCGCGACATAATCGGCCTTGTCGGCGAGGCGGATGCCGCCCTCCTTCTCGAGCACCCGCAAGGTCGCGATTGCGTTGGCCATGATCGCGGGCTGGGCATTTTCGGTGAGCTGGAGCTCGTCCTCGGGGCCTTCGCTCATCAGCTTGAAGAGATGCTGACCGAGCGCCTCGTCGACTTCCTCGAACACGGCGCGGGCAATCGTGCTCGCTTCGGCCAGAGCCTTGCCCATCCCGACAGCCTGGCTGCCCTGTCCCGGAAAGATGAATGCGCGCATGGTCGGTTCCTTCAGTTCAGGGCTGGCGGACTAGAAAGCTGAACGAACTTAGGCAAGCCGCGACAAATGGCGACCATTTTGCCCGATCCTTGGTACGGGCCTGCGACAACCGCCTCCCAGATAGGTCTTGACGCCGAACAGCGCGCCGAACCGAGGAGTGAGTATCATGAAGAAGTTCATCCTGACCGCCATCGCGGCGTCGATGGTCGCCAGCCCGATGGTTGCCAGCGAAGCGTCAGCGCAGGACTATCCGCATCAGCAGCAGCGCCACGAGACGGTCGTACGCCATCAGCCGGGCCGCACTGTGGTCGTCGACCGCACGGTGAGCCGCTACGATCGCGCCGAGTACCGCAACGACTGGCGCCGCGGCGAGCGCTTCGACTATCGCCGGGCGCGCAACTATCGGGTGATCAATGACTATCGCGGCTATCGCCTGAAGGCCCCGCCGCGCGGCTATCATTATGTCCGCTCGGGCAATGATGCAGTGCTGGTCGGCATCACCAGCGGCGTGATCGCCGGGATCATCGCAGGCGCGATTCGGTAAGCGATCCATCTTTCGACAAGCGGGCGGCGGGGCAGCGATGCCCCGCCGCTTTTCGTGGTTTACGAAAGATGCGCGTTACGCGCGCGACTCAAAAACCGGGCAGATTTCTGATACAGGCTCCGCCGCTGGAGGCAGGGGACTGCCGGGCACAGCCTTTTGATCGTCGACTTAATTCGCACTGGCAATCGCCGCTCCAGCATTGCCCTGTATCGAATGAGGAGAACGACTATGTCCAAGCGTCACGCGCTGATTGGCAGGCGCGATTTCCTGGTCACTTCCGCCATGATGGGCACCATCGGCGCCATTCTTCCCACCGCTGCCGCGCACGCCGAAACCACAGCGCCGTCTCCGGCACATGTGGAAACCGCGGCGCCGGCGCACGCCATTGCCTCTCCCGGTGCGGTTGCCAATGGCGACGATGCGGCAGCGCTGGCGCAGCCGAGCGGCGACCCGTCGATCCGGCCCTTCCATTTCCATGCGTCCGATGAAGCGCTGGCCGATCTTCGTCGCAGGGTCGCGGCGACGAAGTGGCCCAGTCGCGAACTGGTGCCGGATGCCACGCAGGGCGTTCAACTCGCCACGATGCAGGCTCTCGCGCACTATTGGGCGACGACGCATGACTGGCGCAAGATCGAAGCGCGGCTGAATGCCCTGCCGCAGTTCATCACCGAGATCGACGGGGTCGACATTCACTTCATCCATGTCCGCTCGAAGCACGACCATGCCCTGCCGGTCATCGTCACCCATGGCTGGCCCGGCTCGATCATCGAGCAGCTGAAGATCATCGATCCGCTCACCGACCCGACCGCGCATGGCGGCACTGCCGCTGATGCATTCGACGTCGTGATCCCGTCGCTGCCCGGACACGGCTTTTCAGGCAAACCCACAATGCTCGGCTGGGATCCGGTGCGGATCGCCCACGCCTGGATCGTGCTGATGCAGCGCCTCGGCTATTCGCGCTACGTCGCGCAGGGCGGCGACTGGGGCAATGCGGTCACCGAGCAGATGGCGCTGTTGAAGCCGCCGGGCCTGGTCGGCATCCACACCAACATGCCCGCCACCCTGCCGGATGACGTCTCGAAGGCGCTCTCGGCCGGGGGCCCGGCGCCGGCGGGCCTCTCGGCCGACGAGCAATATGCCTGGGACCAGCTCGACTTCTTCTTCAAGCACGGCCTCGCCTACGCCCAGGAAATGGGCGGCCGCCCGCAGACTCTCTACGCAATCGAGGATTCACCGATCGGGCTTGCCGCCTGGATGCTCGACCATGATGCACGCAGCTATGCGCTCATCACCCGCGTCTTCGACGGCCAGCCCGAGGGACTGACGCGCGACGACATCCTCGACAACGTCACGCTCTACTGGCTGACCAACACGGCGGTCTCCTCGGCGCGGCTCTATTGGGAAAGCAAGCTTCCCTTCTTCGCCCCGAAGGGCGTGCCGATCCCGGCGGCGGTCAGCGCCTTTCCCGACGAGATCTACACAGCCCCGCGCAGCTGGACCGAAAAGGCCTATCCCAAACTCATCCATTATAACCGCCTCGCCAAGGGCGGCCATTTCGCTGCCTGGGAACAGCCCAAAGTCTTTACGGAAGAACTCCGGGCAAGCTTCCGCACGCTGCGCTGAACCGAACGCGGGCGGTCCCTCTGGGGATCGCCCGCGACGCGATTGCCCGGCGATGGAAGGAGGATCGCGATGACCAGCAAATATCTCGTTTCGCTGCTGCTCGCCCTCCCGGCGACGGTAGCGGCCGCTCACCCCGCACATCATGATGCCGCGATCGGGACGGCAATGCACGGCGCAGCGGCATCCGCACAGCCGGCTGAGGACAGGTCGATCCGGCCTTTCCGCGTCCATATCCCCAACGAGGCGCTGGCCGAGCTGAGGCGGCGCATTCGCGCGACGCGCTGGCCGGACAAGGAAACCGTCGCTGATCGGTCGCAGGGCAATCAACTGGCCCGGATGCAGGAAATCGCCCGTTATTGGGGCAGCGGCTATGACTGGCGCCGGGTGGAGGCGAGGCTGAACGCCCTGCCGCAGTTCGTGACGACGATCGACGGTATCGATATTCACTTCATCCATGTCCGGTCTCGTCACCCGCGCGCATTGCCGGTGATCGTGACGCATGGCTGGCCGGGCTCAGTGATCGAGCAGCTCGGGATCATTGGCCCGCTTGCTGATCCGACCGCGTATGGCGGCAAGGCCGAGGATGCCTTCGACGTCGTTATCCCGTCGATGCCGGGCTATGGCTTCTCCGGCAAGCCGGCCAGCGTCGGCTGGGACCCCGACCATATCGCCCGCGCCTGGGCCGAGCTGATGAAACGCCTGGGCTATACCCGCTATGTCGCCCAGGGGGGCGATTGGGGATCGCCGGTCAGCGAAGCAATGGCGCGTCAGGCGCCGCCGGGATTGCTCGGCATCCACATCAACCTGCCGGCGACGGTCCCGCCGGACGTGGCAGCGGTGCTTTCGAGCGGCGGACCGGCCCCGGCCGGGCTGACCGACCAGGAGCGTGCCGCGTTCGACGGAATCGACGCGCTGCTGAAGAAGAAAAGGGCCTATGCGGCGATGATGGGCACCCGCCCGCAGACGATCGGCTATGCCTTGGCTGATTCTCCCATCGGGCTCGCTGCCTTCATCTACGACTATAATGACGGCGAACCCGAGCGCCTGCTCGCGCGGGACGATGTGCTTGACGACATCAGTCTCTACTGGTTGACGAACAGCGCGACCTCGGCGGCGCGGCTCTACTGGGAGAATGCCGGGCGATCGATCGTCTTCGCGGCAGCGCAGAAGACCGACCAGATTGCCCTCCCGGTCGCGATCACGGTCTTTCCGGACGAATATTACCATGCGCCGGAGAGCTGGGCGCGGCGCGCCTACCCGACCCTGTCCTATTTTCATATGGCGGAGAAAGGGGGGCATTTCGCTGCGTGGGAACAACCTGAAATCCTCGCGCGCGAGCTCAGGGACGCGTTCCGGCCGTTGCGCTGAGCGCGCGGCCGCAGACCAGGAAAGGAAGGCTCACATGACCATGAATCCAGCGAAGGAATGCATCGACACGCGACGGCGACAGCTTTGCGGCACGGCGGGTATCGCGCTCGCCGCATCCGGGCTCGGCCTGCTGGGCGCGCCTGGCGGGGCTCAGACCCCGGTCGCGCAACCCGTTACGGCTGCCGCCGGGGGGTACCCGCCGCTCGAACGCATCAATGCCGGCCTGCTCGAGGTGGCCTATGCAGATCTCGGCCCGGCGAAGGGGCCGCCGGTCATCCTCCTGCATGGCTGGCCATACGACATTTACAGCTTCGTCGAGGTAGCGCCGATCCTCGCAGCCGGCGGCCACCGCGTGATCATACCCTATCTGCGCGGCTATGGCGCCACGCGGTTCCTCGCCGCCGAGACGTTCCGCAACGGCCAGCCCGCCGCCCTGGCGGAGGACGCTATTGCCCTGATGGACGCGCTCCATATCGAGCGGGCAGTCCTTGCCGGCTTCGACTGGGGCGCCCGGACGGCTGACATCGTCGCTGCCTTATGGCCCGGACGGGTCACGGGGCTGGTCTCCGTCAGCGGCTATCTGATCGGCAGCCAGGCGGCGGGGAAGATGCCGCTGCCGCCCGAGGCCGAACTGCAATGGTGGTATCAATTCTATTTCGCGACCGAGCGCGGCCGGCTCGGCTACGAGAAGAACCGCCACGACTTCGCGAAACTGATCTGGAAGCTCGCCTCGCCGAAATGGCAGTTCGACGATGCGACCTTCGATCGATCAGCGGCCGCTTTCGAAAACCCCGATCATGTCGCGATCGTCGTCCATAATTACCGCTGGCGCCTCGGGCTCGCTGACGGTGAACGCCGCTATGACGCTGTCGAACAGCGCCTCGCGACAGCCCCCGCGATTACGGTTCCCACCATCACCATGGAAGGCGATGCGAACGGCGCGCCGCATCCGCCGCCATCCGCTTATGCCGCGAAATTCACCGGAAAATACGAGCATCGCACGATCAGCGGCGGGATCGGCCACAATCTTCCGCAGGAAGCGCCTCGGGAATTTGCGACGGCGGTAATCGACGTCGCCCGCATGGCGATTTGAAGCGGGCGCTTCCGGCCCGTGCAACAACGCGCTTCCGCACGGCCGCGCCGCGCATTAGGCTCGGGCTGAAGCGATCGACGCCGGAGGCCTCCGTTTGGACCGTAGACATTTCCTCGCCGGCGTTCCCGCCGCCGCCCTCGCCGCACCGTTGCTCGCCCGCAATGTGCCGGGCGCGCTGCCGCAGGCGTGGCCGGCGGGCGAACCGAGCTTCCTGCGCCCTGATGTCGGCCCAGGCGACCGACCGGTCGGGGCGAGCTTCGCCTCACGCAGCGCCGTCTATGGGCTGAACGGCGCGGCCGGCACGGCGCATCCGCTGGCGACCCAGGCCGGGATCGATATTCTCAGGCGCGGCGGCTCGGCAGTCGATGCGGCAATCGCGATGAATGCCTGTCTCGGCCTGCTCGAACCGACTTCGAGCGGCGTTGGCGGTGATGCCTATGCGATGATCTGGGATCCGGCCGCCGGCAAGGTCGTCGGTCTCGCCGGATCGGGCGCCTCGCCGCGCGGATTGACGCTCGAGACGGTGCGCGCCCGCGCGGCGAACGGTGCGCTGCCACCGCTCGGCGCGGTCAGCGTCTCGGTGCCCGGCGCGGTCGATGCGTGGTGGACCATGCACAAGCGCTATGGCCGGCTTCCCTGGGCAGGCCTGTTCGCCCCCGCGATCGAGCTCGCCGAGGCGGGCGCACCGATGCCCGACATCATCGCCTATTATGTCCGGCGCAATCTCGAAGGCTTTCGTCGCGCCGGCGGGATGATCGAGGAAACCGCCAACGCCATGCGGACCTATGCGCCGGGCGGCGCGTCGCCCGAACCCGGCGGCGTGTTCCGAAACCCGGATCTCGCACGGACCTATCGCGCCATCGCAGCGGGCGGGCGCGACGGCTTTTACGGCGGCGAGACCGCCCGGACGATCGACGCCTATTTCAAGCGCATCGGCGGCTGGATGACCGCCGCCGATCTTGCCGCGCACCACAGCGAATGGGTCGAGCCCCACCAGACCGGCTATCGCGGCGTCACCGTCCACGCGCTGGGCGCCAATACCCAGGGCATCGCCACGCTGCAGATGCTCAACATCCTCGAGCATTTCGACATGGCCGGCGCCGGCTTCCAGTCGCCGCTCTCGATCCACCTCCAGGCCGAGGCGAAGCGCCTCGCTTATGAGGATCGCGCGCGTTTCTACGCTGACCCGCATTTCAGCAAGGTTCCGGTCGAGTGGCTGATCTCGAAGGACTATGCGGCGCAGCGGGCGAAGCTGATCAGCCCGGACCGCATTCTCACCCCTGTCTATCCGGGCCAGGCGCCGAGCCATGGCGACACCACCTATTTCTCCTGCGCCGACCGCGACGGCATGATGGTGTCGATGATCCAGTCGAACTTCCGCGGCATGGGATCCGGGCTGGTCGCCGACGGGCTCGGCTTCATGTTCCAGGATCGCGGGCAGCTGTTCAGCCTCGAGGACGGCCATCCCAACCTCTATGCGCCGGGCAAGCGGCCGTTCCAGACGATCATCCCCGGCTTCGCGACGCGCGGGCGCGACCCGTGGCTGAGCTTCGGCGTGATGGGCGGTGACATGCAGCCCCAGGGGCAGACCCAGATTATCCTCAACCGGGTCGACTATGGGCTCGAGGTGCAGTCCGCCGGCGATGCGCCGCGCTGGCACCATGAGGGATCCTCACAGTCAATGGGGGAGGATTCGCCCGGCCTGTCGCCGACTGGCCTGTTGCGGCTGGAAACGGGCGTACCGCTCGCGACGCGACGCCGGCTTGCCGAGATCGGCTGGACCATCGGTCAACCCGATGGCGGATTCGGCCGCTATGAATGCGTCGAGCGTCGCGTCGATCGCGGCACCCGGGTCTATGCCGCGGCAAGCGAGATGCGCGCCGATGGCTGTGCACTGGCTTATTGAAGGGGGAAATCCGATCCGTATCCTGTTGCCCATCATCGCGCTGGCCTTTGCCGCCCCGGCTTCCGCCAAGACCTGGGACCTTCCCGCCACGCCGCAGACCGTCGCCTGGGGCCATTACGACGCCAGCGACAAGCCGGTGCTGACAATCCGATCGGGCGACACGGTGGTGATGCACACCCTGCTGACCAACAGCCCGACCGGCCTGGAAAAGGCGGGTGTCGCGCCCGCCGACGTCCAGCCCGAGCTGCGCGCGGTGTTCGACGGCGTGCCCGCGGCCGCACGCGGCCCCGGCGGCCATATCCTGACCGGCCCGATTGCGATCGAGGGTGCCGAGCCCGGCGATACGCTCGAAGTGCGTATCCTCAGCATCGACCTGGCAATTCCCTATGCCTATAACGCGTCCCGTTACGGCGCGGGCTTCCTGACCGACGACTTCCCCTATGCCCGCATGAAGATCGTGCCGCTCGACCGCGAGCGCATGGTCGGGCGCTTTGCTCCCGGCATCGAGATTCCGCTCCGCCCGTTCTTCGGCAGCATGGGCGTCGCGCCGCCGCCCGCCTTCGGCCGCTACGACAGCGCGCCGCCGACAATCAATGGCGGGAATATGGATGACAAGGCGCTGGTCGCCGGCACCACCCTGTTCCTGCCTGTCCATGCCGCCGGCGCGCTGTTCCAGGCCGGCGACGGCCATGCCGCGCAGGGCAATGGCGAAGTCGACATCACCGCGCTCGAAACCTCGCTGACGGGCACCTTCCAGTTCATCCTGCACAAGGGCGAGCACACGTCCTATCCCCGCGCTGAGACTCCTGACGCCTATATCGCCATGGGCTTTGACGACAATCTCAGCAACGCCACCCGCAAGGCCCTGCGCAACATGATCGACTGGCTCGTGAGCGCCAGGGGCATGACCCGCGACGACGCCTATATGCTGGTCAGCGTCGCCGGCGATGTCGAGATCACCGAGCTGGTCGATCGCAACAAGGGGGTGCACGTGGTGCTGCCGAAGCGCGTGTTCGTCGGGCGGTAACGGTCTCGCACTGCAATCCGGCCGGCGCGCTGAGCGGCAGTCGCTCCGAACCGCCCGTGCGACTTTCCCGTCGAACATCGCCATCCGGGGCGTCGTTCCGAACCTGCCGAACCCGCAAGCGGCCAGGCGGGCGGGCTCGTGCGGGAACCGGACCCGGTTTTCCAGCAGTTTCTATTTATCGGCATCGTCACTCATGCCATGCTCGTCCGACTCGCCGCCGCGAGCGAAAGGGCAGCATGAACGGACGAACCTGGATCATGGCGGCATCGCTCGCCATCGCGACGACCGCGGCGGTGCCCCGGCTCGGCCTCAGCCAGGCGCGTTCGGGCTATCTGCCCTCGGGCACGATCGACATCACGACAATCCTGCAGGCCGCCCCGCACAAGGGCGACGCGCAATATGAGGCCGATCGCGCGATCTTCAGGGCGACCCGCCACTGGCTTGGCACCCCGCGCGGCGACCTGGCGACACATGACGTCAGGAGCGATCCGGCAACGATGCTCGGCGCCTTCAGCTGCGCGCTCGGCGTGTCGCTGACGCCGCAGGCCGCGCCGAAAACCATGACCCTGATCGGCAAGGCGGCGATCGACACCTCCACCCAGGCAGGCACCGCCAAGAATTATTTCAAGCGCGACCGGCCTTTCGTGATCGACAAGGGCCCGGTCTGCGAGCCGCTCGCCAACATGACGGGAAGCTATGACTATCCCTCGGGCCACGCCACCTGGAGCTGGACCTGGGCCCTGCTGCTCGCCGAGCTCGCCCCCGATCGCTCGACCGCGATCCTCACCCGTGGCCGCGCCTATGGCGAAAGCCGGATCGTCTGCGGCTCGCACAATGCCAGCGCCGTCGAGGCAGGCCGCATCACTGCCTCGGCGACGCTCGCCGCCGATCACGGGCAGGCTGCGTTCCAGGCCGATGTCGCCGCCGCCCGCGCCGAGCTGGCAGCCCTGCGCGCCGATCCGGCGACGCCCAAGCCGCAGAATTGCGCGGCTGAAGAGGCGTTGATTTCGAAACCCATCCTCTAGGATCGACGTTCGACGCCCGGTTTCGCCGGCGTCTTTAATATTCACGCGAAGGCGCGAAGGCGCGAAGAGGTTGTGCCCGACGAAAAGGCTCGATTTTGCACCTGCCGATAGCCGGGCCTTTCCACTTTCTCTTCGCGCCTTCGCGTGAATCCTCCTATCTCAATGGCTATCACCACCCGCGCCGGTCGATTGAGCCCGATGGAGAGTTAGTCTCCCTTGCCTTTCGCCCGATTTCCGCTACAGGCACCACCCATCGGGGTGGAGAGCACACGCTTTTCGCCCCGGTTTGCATTGAAGACGATAGCCGGAGGGGCATGCGCATGGTGCGCACGTCAGCGATCGGCCAAGAGAAGAGAAAGCAGCATGGCTCTATACGAGCATGTGTTCCTTGCGCGCCAGGATCTGGCACAGGCGCAGGTGGACACGCTGGCGGAAACCGCCACCAAGATCATCGAAGACAACAAGGGCAAGGTCGTCAAGACCGAGAATTGGGGCCTGCGCAGCCTCGCCTACAAGATCGCGAAGAACCGCAAGGCGCATTACGTCATGCTCGAAATCGACGCGCCCGCGGGCGTGGTCGCCGAGCTCGAGCGCCAGGTCCAGATCAACGAAGACATCATCCGCTACATGACCGTCAAGGTCGACGGCCTCGAAGAGGGCCCGTCGGTGATGATGCGCAAGAGCGATCGTGATCGTGAGCGTCGCAGCGAGCGCGGCGATCGTGGCGACCGTCCGGACCGTGGTGATCGGGGCGACCGCCCCCGTCGCGACTTCGACGGCGAATAAGGAGCATATAGACCATGGCACGCCCATTTTTCCGCCGCCGCAAGAGCTGCCCTTTTTCGGCAAAAGACGCTCCCCGGATCGATTACAAAGACGTCCGGCTGCTCCAGGGCTTCGTGTCCGAGCGTGGCAAGATCGTCCCGAGCCGCATCACCTCGGTGAGCGGCAAGAAGCAGCGCGAGCTCGCCCAGGCGATCAAGCGCGCCCGTCATCTGGGCCTGCTGCCCTATATCGTTAAGTAAGGAGCGGAACGCATGGATGTGATCCTGCTGGAACGCGTCGAGAAGCTTGGGCAGATCGGCGACGTGGTGAAGGTCAAGGACGGGTTCGCCCGCAACTTCCTTCTCCCCAACAAGAAGGCGCTTCGCTCGAACGAGGCAAACCGCAAGGTCTTCGAGAAGAACCGCGAGAAGATCGTGGCCGAGAACGCGACCCGTCGCGCCGAGGCCGAGGTCGAAGCCAAGACGATCGACGGCATCACGCTGACGCTGATCCGCCAGTCGTCGAACACCGGCCAGCTCTACGGCTCGGTCGCGGTCCGCGATCTGCTCGAGGCGCTCGAGGCGGAAGGCCACAAGGTCTCCAAGTCGGCGATCGTGCTCAACAAGCCGATCAAGGCGATCGGCGTCTATGAGGTCAAGGTCGCGCTGCACCCCGAGGTGTCGGTGACGATCAAGGTCAATGTCGCGCGCTCGCCTGAAGAGGCCGAGATGCAGGCCAAGGGCGTCGACGTGATGAGCGCGATGTTCGAAAAGGACGAAGCCGGCTTCGTCGAGGCCTATGATCCGAACGCTGAGCCCGGCGCCACCGCCGAGGTTTCGGCCGCACCGGAAGCTGAAGAGCCCAGCGAAGGCTGATCCTTCCGCCAGGACAAGAAAAAAGGGCCGTCCCGAACAATCGGGGCGGCCCTTTCTTTTTCTACTCTCACCCCCTTGTCGGGAGGCGCGAGGACGCTGTTACGGCACCGCGACGCAGGCGCCGACCACGGCGATCAGCGGGATCAGCGCGAAGAAGAGCGGGACGACGTTTTTCATGGGACTGGTCATTTCGTATGCGAGGGGTCTTGCCCCATACGTGCGGCGTGCGGAAAAAGTTTCAAGATCATGAACGGGAATTTTTCTGCGACGAGCCGGAACTTTTCCGCGACGATCGGAGTAAGGTCGCGCCATGCTCGCCCTCCGGCAGCACCGCCGGATTGAGCCCGCCGCGTGCACGGCGCGGAGACTGGCAGGGTCGCCCCGGGGCCATTCGGCGCTTTCCCGCCACCGTCCGGCGCTGGAACAGGGTTTCCGGCGCGTGGGCCAATTGCATTCTCCCTGCCCTGAGTTAGCAGCTTTAACGCGTTGAAATAGGTCGCAATCACGCGACGAGTCGGCCCGCGGGGGGCCAGATGATGATGGGTCCGGGTCGTTGCGCTGCGGCGCTCGCTATGTGCTGGCTTACGCTGGCCGGTACGAGCGCGCCCCCGCCTCCCCCATCCGACACGCTCGAAGATGCGGTCCTCGCCGAGATCAACTTCGTCCGTACCCATCCGCGCGACTATGCCGACGATCTGCGCCGGTACCGCGACCTGTTCGACGGCCGGGTCGTCCATCTGCCGGGCGATCCGGTCGGCGAGATGACGAACGAAGGCACCGATGCGGTCGATGAGGCAATCGACTTTCTCGATCGCCAGGCGCCCCTGCCGGCGCTCGAACCCGGCGCCCTGCTCGCGCGCGCTGCCCGGGGCTTCGCTGACGAGCAGGGCGCGAGCGGCTATACCGGGCATCGCTCGGCCGACGGCGAAATGCCCGGCGATCGGGTCAAGCGGCTCGGCGGCGGCATCTTTGTCGGCGAGACGATCTCCTATGGCTATGACGATCCGGTCGCGGTGGTTCGCCAGCTGATCATCGATGACGGCCTTCCCGGCCGCGGGCACCGCGCGCTGATCTTTTCCCCGGGCAGCCTGTACGCCGGCGTCGGCTGCGGCGTTCACCCGCGCAACCGCTTTCTGTGCGTCATCGATTACAGCGCCTCGCCGGACGGCGGACCGAACCTGCCGAAATTCGTCGCGGCCCGCCGCTAAGGCGCGTTCAGCCTCGGCAGGAACCCCGGCGCCCCGGGCTCGTTCTCTATCCGAACCAAAATCGGAGAGGCACGGACATGCTCGGCACCATCCTGATCATCATTCTTATCCTGGCCCTGGTCGGTGCGCTTCCCACCTGGGGGCACAGCCGCAACTGGGGCTATGTGCCGTCGGGCGGTCTCGGGCTCATCGTCGTGATCGTCGTCATCCTGCTGCTGCTCGGCCGAATCTGACGCGGTGCCGGCCGACCCGCGCCCGTGCGACCCGGTCGGCCGCACTGACACTGAAGAAGCACGACCTTGCCGCGCGCAAATCTCTCTGCGCCTCGGCGCGAACCATCATCACGATATCGACTGCAGATCGATCTCCCGCACCATATGGACGGCCACCACGCCGCCATCATGGATCGTCTCTTTCTCGAACGAATAGCCAAGCGCTTCATAGAGCGCGATATTCTCGGTCATCAGCTTGTTCGTATAGAGCCGCGTGCCGCTGAGCCCCGCCGCGCGAGCGAGAGTTTCGGCATGCCGCATCAACGTCATGCCGAGGCCCCTGCCCTGATAGTCGGGCTCGACGGCGACGTTCACGATCAGCAGCGCGTCGCCCTCCGGCACCGTCTCGATCAGCCCGGCCAGCCGCTCTCCATTCCACAGGCAATCGAACCGGTGCTCGCTGAGCGCGAGGTCATAATCGGCCGTCATCGGCCGCGGCTTGCGCTGCGTGACCGGCAGCCATTTCGCATAGGCGCGCAGGGTGAGATCGCGGATCGCTCCGGCCTGGTCGGGCGTACCACGATCGAGCCGCATCCCGTCCGGCTTCAGAAAATCAGCTTCCCGCCGACGATCGCCAGCGTGCCGGCAAGCACCGGCCGCAGGATTCGCTCGGACACCCGGCTCGACAACAGGCTGCCGACAATGATGCCGGGGATCGAGCCGATCAGCAGCGACAGCAACAGCCCGAAATCGACTGAGCCCATCGCCCAGTGCCCGAGTCCGGCAATCAGCGTCAGCGGCACCGCATGCGCGATGTCGGAGCCGACCAGCCGGTTGACCGGCATCTTGGGATAGAGAACCAGCAGCACGGTCATCCCGAGCGCGCCGGCGCCGACCGAGGAAAGCGACACGAGCACCCCGAGCACGGCGCCGAGCACGATCGTCGACCGCCCGATCCGCCGCGGCGTCAGCCGCTCTACCCCGCGTTCGAAATAGGCCATGATCCGGCGGCGGCACAGCATGGCGATGGCGGTGGCGATCAGCGCCAGTCCGAGCGCCACGGTGATGACATGCTCGGTCCCGTCGAAGCGTCGGCCGGCAAAGGCGAGCACCAGCAGGGTCAGCGCCGTCGCCGGCACGCTCCCCATCGCCAGGCGGCGGACGATCTTCCACTCGACCGTCCCGCTCAGGCCGTGCACCGCCGTCCCGGCGGTCTTGGTGATCGAGGCGTAGAGAAGGTCAGTGCCGACCGCGGTGATCGGGTGGAAGCCGAAAGCGAGGATCAGCAGGGGCGTCATCAGCGATCCGCCGCCGACCCCGGTGAAGCCGACCAGCAGCCCGATGAACAGGCCGGCAAGCGAATAAAGCGGGTTGATCACGGCCGGCGCTGCCGCCCGGGGAATCCGATCAAGCCGGCTTCAGGGACAAAGGGTGCGGCCGTGGACATCCTTCTTCTCCCATGCCCCCGCCCCAATTCCACACCCAATCCCACGCCCGGTCTGTGCGTCACGGAAGGGCGGCTGGGCAATCGGCCTGCTCGTTTGGCGGGGTAAAGCTGCGCTTGGGAGGCGGCGCCGCCGCCCGGGTGCCGGCCAGCCGCTCGATCAGCCCGGTGCCGATCCCGAGCGCATGGGCGCCGAGCCCCTCCTCCTCGCGATCGAACCCGTCGAACCCGACAAAGGCGCTTCCCCAGGACGACGCCAGCCCTTGTGCGCGCGTGTCGCTCTCGCCGTCGCCGACAACGATCGAGGGGAAGGAGAAGCGCGTGCGCGGCCCGGCATAGTCGCGCGCGCCCTGCGAGGAGAGCGCGACGCTCGCGCCGAACGGCCTGACGAGCAGTGCGCCCGCGACCCGCTCGACATAGGATGTGGGCGAAAGTCGCGCCCACCAGGCGAGCGCGAAGCAGCTGACACCATAGGCGACGATCACCGCCGGCCGCTCGGTGCGCCGAACCGCCTCGTCGAGTCGCAGCGCCCAGAGGTTGCGGCGCGCGGCGCGGCGCGGCCCGACCTCGACATGGGCATGGACGGCAACCGATTCGGCCCAGGCCCGAGCCCAGCCAGGCGCCGGATCGCCGCTGTCGGAAAGCGTCAGGATATCGATAAGCTCGGCATTGGGCAGGGCAAAGGACGGCATCGCATGTCTCCCGCATCTGAGCTGAGGTGTAACGACGGGCGCATCAGGGTGACGCCAGCCGGCACACCCCCCAACGCGCGAGGCTATTCCTATTCAACAGATATGCAATCGGCACTTGCGCCGAACTGAGGGACGAACGCGCCCGTTGGCAGCCGCGCTGCTCAGCAGAAAAGGAAAGTGCTCCGCTTGTTGCCCGCCGGCGCGCGGCAGCACGTCGTTCGCCAAGCTCCTTGCCTGCAGGACAGGTGAAAAACCGAGGTGTCGCACTGAGCGCCGGAACGCCCAGGCGCCGGTTCCTCACGCCGCCAGAGGCAGCGCATATTCCCGACGCGGCGGCAGATAGGTGGATTCCTCGACCTCGCTTGGCCCCAGGCATCCGAGCGCATGCTCGACATCGAGCTTCGCGACAACGACTGGCGCGTCGGCGGCCTTGCTGATCCTGCGCAGCATATTCATCGAATCCGGCACGACCGAATCCGGAAGGGCCAGTATCAGGTCGGGGTGAACGCATGCGAGCAGCGCGGGTGCCTCGCTCGGCTCATCGACGCGAAAGATCGAATGGTACCCGGCATCCCATAGACGGTTCACCGCAGCGCTGGCAGCGGCGCCCTCGCGGCCAATTATGATTGCATGCATCATCGTGCCTTCCACCTCCGAAATCGATGACGCATGATTCCGCATTCGCGACTGCCGGGCATTACGTGATTCTCCCGATGATCGGCGTGATGCACGAAATTCGCTCGCCGGTCGGACCACGCCGCCGGTTCTGGCTGCAGGCGAACAGGATTATCTTCACCGCAACGCCGAACGAACCGCCGCAACCCGGCAGGAAAGCGCACCCGATCTTCGGCGCCTCGATCAGCCACTCGTCGGAAGCGCTGCTTCGGGGTCAGCCTCCGGCGCCGCGCGGGCAGCCACCGCCCAACCCAGGATCACCGGTATCAGGTTAACGAGATCGCCGAGGTGGAAAATGAGCGGCGGCGGACCAGTCCAGGTAGGCCGACCCCGAAGGTGAACAGCATCAAGACGATCCAGCTGCCCGAGAGCCCGGCATCCCGCAGCCGGCCATAGGTGATGATCGTCAGCAGGATCAGAAACGCAAGTGCAGGCAGGGCGCCCAGCCAGCCCGGTCCACCCAGAGCCGCCACGCCGCACGGCAGGAGCAGCGCGGCTGCGAGCAACACGAGGCTCGCGCCGAAATAAGCGCGCCTTCCGTACAATCGCTCGAACGCCCTTGGCATGGCCGTCATCTACACTGGTTTTGCCCTGCTGCGAGGTGGCGCGATTCAACTCGACGCCAATTCATGCCAGCGCCGTCGCCCATGATGCGCACCGCACGCCAACCGTTTCAAAACACCGCCCAGCCGCCCCTCGCTGTTCCGGCGTCGCGCCTCCCTGTTATCTCCAACACGCCTCCCTGTTCCGACACGTGCGGCTCCCTGTTCCGTATAACAGGGAGAATGGCTTCCATAGCACTGAAAACAAAGGACATAATTCGGAAAAAAACCGGCTGGAAATGGCCAGAGAAACGGCCGAAAAGAAGAATGCCTCCCTGTTCCTCCCTGTTATGGCGCCATAACAGGGAGCCGACGGCAGCAGCTCCCGCCGTCACTTCCGCCCGAACAGCTTCTCGATATCGCCATGCGCAAGCTTCACCCAGGTCGGCCGGCCATGGTTGCACTGGCCCGAATGCGGCGTGATCTCCATCTCGCGGAGCAAAGCGTTCATCTCGGCGACCGACAGCACGCGCCCGGCGCGCACCGAGCCATGGCACGCCATGGTCGCCGCGATATGATCGAGCCGCTCGCGCAGGGAGAGCGCCTCGTCGAACGCGGCAAGCTCGTCGGCCAGATCGGTGACGAGCCCCACGACATCCCCCTGCCCCAGCATCGCCGGCACGCCGCGCACCAGCATCGCGCGCGGGCCGAAGCGTTCGAGGTCGAGCCCGAATTCATTCAGCTCGGCGGCGCGCGCCTCGAGCCGGTCGCAGGCGGGCTCGTCGAGCTCGATCACTTCGGCGAGCAGCAGCGCCTGCGAGGCGACCCCGCCATGCGCCATTGCCTTGCGCATCCGCTCGAGCACCAGCCGCTCATGCGCGGCATGCTGGTCGACCAGCACCAGCCCGTCCTCGGCCTCGGCAACGATATAGGTCTTCGCCACCTGCCCCCGCGCAACGCCGAGCGGGAAGGAGACGGTGTCGGGCGGCGGTGCATAAGCCGGCTCGGCTCGCGCCATCGGGGGCGCGATGAAGCTGGCGCGGCGATCGAACACGGCGTGCTGATTTGCGGGCCGTGGCGCCTCCCATTGGCGGCCGTCCCCGCTCGCGTCCCACAAATCGGGCGCTGCGGCGGCGGCCGGTTCCTGGGTCCATGCCGCCAGCGCACTCTCGCTCGGCCGCTGCACGCTGCGATGGCCCGCTTCGTCGAGCGCCCGCCTGAGGCCCGACACGATCATCCCCCGCACCATCGCCGGCTCGCGAAACCGCACCTCGGTCTTGGCGGGGTGGACATTCACATCCACCGCATCGGCCGGCACTTCGAGGAACAGGGCGACCATCGCGTGCCGGTCGCGCGGCATCATTTCGGCATAGGCGCCGCGCACCGCGCCGACCAGCAGCCGGTCCTTCACCGGCCGGCCGTTGACGAACAGATATTGATGATCGGCGACCCCACGGTTGAAGGTCGGCAGCCCGGCGATCCCGCCGAGCCTCAGCCCCTCGCGCTCGAGATCGATCGCCACCCCATTCTCGCTCATCCCGCGATCGGTGAGCGCAGCCACCCGCTCGGGCAGGCTCTCCCCGCCCGTCACGGTCAGCGACCGCCTGCCGTCATGCTCGACCGAAAAGCCGATATCGGGCCGCGCCATCGCGAGCCTGCGCACCACGTCGAGGCTGGCGGCATATTCGGCACGGCCCGAGCGCAGGAACTTGCGCCGCGCCGGCACCCGCTCGAACAGCGCCTCGACGCGCACCCTCGTGCCGGGCGGAATCGCGGCCGGCCCCTCCGAGACCAGCGCGCCATTGTCGACCACGCGCGCCCAGCCTTCGGCCCCCCGCATCCGGCTCTCGAGCGTCAGCCGTGCGACGCTCGCGATCGACGGCAACGCCTCGCCGCGAAAACCGAGCGTCGTGACGTTTTCGATCGCCTCGTCGGGGAGCTTGGATGTTGCATGCCGCTCCAGCGCGAGCGCCATTTCAGCCGGGCTCATGCCATGCCCGTCGTCAGTCACTTCGATGAGTTCAGTGCCGCCCGCCACGAGACGAATCGCGATCCGCCGGGCGCCGGCGTCGATCGCGTTTTCGACCAGTTCCTTCAACGCGCTGGCGGGCCGTTCGACCACTTCACCGGCAGCGATACGATTGACGAGATGTTCAGGGAGGCGGCGTATTGACATGATTGGTGCTCTAGCCCAAGCGACGGCATCCCGCGACCCGCATCTACCGGAAACCAGAGCGTGGAATTCCCTCTCTGGCAGGCCGGTCGTGAATGTGTCGGGGGAGACAGTGCGAATTGCCGCGACCCGCATGGGCCGGCCTGGAACGGAACGACAAATGGCTTTCTTCTCGCGGTTCTTCAGAATGATGTCGCACGACATGGCGATCGATCTCGGCACCGCAAACACCGTCGTCTATCTCCGCGGGCGAGGCATTGTCCTCAATGAGCCATCAGTCGTCGCCGTCGAGACGATCAACGGCGTCAAGCGCGTCAAGGCAGTGGGCGAGGACGCCAAGCTGATGATGGGCAAGACCCCCGACAGCATCCAGGCGATCCGCCCGCTTCGCGACGGCGTCATCGCCGACATCGATGTCGCCGAGCAGATGATCAAGCACTTCATCCACAAGGTCCATGGCGGGCAGCGCCGCTTCCTGCGCTGGCCGCAGATCGTGATCTGCGTGCCGTCGGGCTCGACCTCGGTCGAGCGTCGCGCGATCCGCGATGCCGCCTCGAACGCGGGCGCGTCGCAGGTGTGGCTGATCGAGGAGCCGATGGCGGCCGCGATCGGCGCCGACATGCCCGTCACCGAGCCGATCGGCTCGATGGTCGTCGATATCGGCGGCGGCACCACCGAGGTCGCCGTGCTCTCGCTGCGCGGCCTCGCCTATACCACCTCGGTCCGCGTCGGCGGCGACAAGATGGACGAAGCGATCGTCTCCTATGTCCGCCGCAACCACAATCTCCTGATCGGCGATGCGACCGCCGAGCGGATCAAGCAGGAAGTCGGCGTGGCGAAGCCGCCACCAGACGGGATCGGCCTCACCATCCACGTCAAGGGGCGCGATCTGGTCAATGGCGTGCCCAAGGAAATCCAGATCAACCAGGGCCAGATCGCCGAGGCGCTCTCGGAGCCGGTCGGCCAGATCGTCGAGGGCGTCCGCATCGCGCTCGAGAACACAGCGCCCGAGCTCGCGGCAGACATCGTCGACCAGGGCATCGTGCTCACCGGCGGCGGCGCGCTCCTTAAGGGTATCGACGAAGTGCTGCGCGACGAAACCGGCCTGCCGGTGACGATCGCCGACGATCCGCTGACCTGCGTCGCGCTCGGCACCGGCCGTGCGCTCGAGGACCCGGTCTTCCGTGGCGTCCTGCATAGCGCTTGATGGTTTGTTGAGCCCTTGGGCCCATAGGGGGCTCCCGGGCAGTTGGATGGGGGAATGATGGCGCCGTCTCGCAACCGGCGCCCGGGTTTTTCGCGGCGGGCGCAATACGGCCTCTTCCTGGGTTATGTGATCGCCGTTGCGGGTTCGCTCGTCGGCGCGGTCCTGCTCGCCCTCGCCACGCTCGACCCCCCCGCCTTCGCCGCGCTCCGCGCCAGCATGGCCGAGGTGACCACGCCGGTCTCCTCGGGCATCGCCGGCGTCGGCCGCGGCATCGCCTCGGTCCCCTCCTCGATCGGCAGCTATGTCGCTGTCCGGGACAAGAATGTCGCGCTCCAGAAGCAGCTCGACGATATCCACGCCATGCTGATGCGCGCACGCTCGCTCTCCTATGAGAATCGCCGTCTGAAGAGCCTGCTCCACATGCGCGAATATATCGCCGGCCCGGTCGTCGCTGCGCGGCTGGTCAGCTCGTCGGCCGCCAGCACGCGGCGTTATGCCGTGCTCAACGCCGGATCGTGGCAGGGCGTGAGGGTCGGCCAGCCGGTGCGCGGCCCCGAAGGGCTGATCGGCCGTATCCTCGAGACCGGCCCGAACAGCTCCCGCGTGCTGCTCCTCTCCGATCCCGAGAGCATCGTACCCGTCCGTCGCACCCGGGACGGCCTGCCGGCGCTTGCCGCCGGGCGCGGCGACGGACTGCTCGACATCCGCTCCGCCGCCTCTGCGGCGATTGCCTTCGAGCCCGGCGACGTCTTCGTCACCTCGGGCGCGGGCGGCATCTACTCGCCCAACGTGCCGGTCGCCCAGGTGATCAGGCGGTCGCGCGATATAGCATTGGCGCGGACCTATGCGCAGCCCGACACGCTCGATTTCGCGCTTGTCCAGCAGGCCTTCATGCCGCCTGAGCCACCGGCCCCCGCGCCCCCGTCCAAATCAGCGCCGGCGCCATGAGAGCGCCGACACGGGGCCCGTTCGATGCAGCCCCGCCGCCCGCGGCCGCCCGGATGCTGCCCGCGGCCTCGGTGATGCTCGCCTCGCTGGTCACCATCTGGCCGTTCATCACCAGCTTCCCGATCCTGCCGCCGCTCGCATTGATGATGCTGCTCGGCTGGCGGCTGACTCGCCCGGCGGTCTTCCCGATCTGGGCAGCCCTGCCGCTCGGTTTCTTCGACGACCTGCTCAGCGGCCAGCCGCTCGGCAATGCAATGCTCCTCTGGACTCTCTGCTTCTTCGTGATCGACCTGATCGACCAGCGCCTCGTCTTCCGCGATTTCTGGCAGGACTGGCTGATCGCCTCGGGCTCGATCGGCTTCTGCCTCATTGCCGGACGGTTGATCGCAACCCCGCTCGGCGCGCATGTCGATACCGTGCTATTGTTCCAGTTCGTGATCGCATCGCTCCTCTTTCCCTTCGTCGCGCGGTTCTGCGTCTGGCTCGACCGCAAGCGCCAGGGCGCGTGAAGGGCCGGCGCACATGAACCGCGAAGTCCGTATGGGCCGCCCGGACCGGATGATCACCGAAGCGCAGCAGACCTACAGCTTCTCGCGCCGCGCCCTCGTGCTCGGCGGCGGCCAGGCGGTGATCGGCCTGCTGCTCGCCGGGCGCATGACCTGGATCGCGGTCGCCGAGAACGAGCATTACAGCCTGCTCTCCGAGAGCAACCGCGTGAACATGACCCTGGTGCCGCCGCGCCGGGGCTGGATCGTCGACCGCCACGGCGTGCCGATCGCCAACAACCGAACCGATTTCCGCGTCGATCTCATTCCCGACCGCCTCGAGAACAAGGAGCACACGCTCGGCCTCCTCCGCGAGATCCTCGGCCTCCCGCCCGAGGAGGTCGATCGGATCATGACTGATCTGAAGCACGCGCAAGGCTTCCAGCCGGTCCAGGTCATCGAGAATCTCGATCTCGAGCGTTTCGCCGCGGTCAGCGTGCGGCTGCCCGAACTGCCCGGCGTCGCCCCTTCGCGCGGCTTTGCCCGCAGCTACCCGGCGGGCGCCGCTGTCGCGCACCTCACCGGCTATGTCGGCGCTGCGTCGGTCGAGCAGTACAAGGCGACCAAGGACCCGCTGATGGTCACCCCCGGCTTCAAGCTGGGCAAGGACGGGCTTGAGAAGACGCTCGAGCAGCAGCTCCGCGGCAGGCCCGGCGCCAAGCGCGTCGAGGTGACGGCACGCGGCAAGCTGGTCAAGGAGCTCGAAACCCGGCCCGACGTGCCCGGCCAGAATGCCCGGCTGACGATCGACGCCAGCCTTCAGGAATATGCCGCGCGCCGGCTCGGCACCAATTCGGGCTCGGCGGTGGTGATCGATGTCGCGACCGGCGAGATGCTCGCGATGGTCTCGATGCCGGCCTATGATCCGAACAGCTTCTCCGACGGGATCAGCCATCTCGAATGGAAGATGCTCTCGGACAATGATCATGTGCCCTTGATGAACAAGGTGCTCCAGGGCCTTTATCCGCCGGGTTCGACCGTCAAGCCGATGAACGCGCTGGCGTTGCTCGAAGCCGGCGTCCAGCCCAACCAGGTCGTCCATTGCACCGGCGCCCTCAAGGTGGGCAACGGCACCTTCCATTGCTGGAAGCGGGGCGGCCACGGACCGGTCGACATGCGGCGCGGCGTCGCGCAGAGCTGCGACATCTATTTCTACCAGATGGCGCGCGATGTCGGCTATGATCGGATCGCGCCGATCGCCCGCCGGCTCGGCCTCGGCCAGAAATTCGAGCTCCCCTTCAACAGCCAGCGCTACGGCACCGTCCCCGATGCGGCGTGGAAGGAAAAGCGCTACAAGGCCGACTGGACGGTCGCTGACTCGTTGAACGCTTCGATCGGCCAGGGCTATGTCCTCGCCAACCCCTTGCAGCTCGCGGTGATGGCGTCGCGCCTCGCCTCGGGCCGGTCGCTCAAGCCGAGCATATTGATGAACCAGATTCATCCGGCCGATCCGCTCCCGATGGACCCCGCCCATCTCGCCATCGTGCGCGACGCGATGTTCGCCGTGGTCAATGACGGCGGCACCGGCGGCGCGGCGCGGCTCGAAATTCCCGGCATGACGATCTCCGCCAAGACCGGCACAGCCCAGGTGCGCCGCATCACCATGGCCGAGCGCGCGACCGGCGTCATCAAGAACGCGGCACTGCCCTTCAAGATGCGCGACCATGCCCTGTTCATCTGCTTCGCGCCCTCGGACAAGCCGCGCTATGCCGCCGCCGTGGTGCTGGAGCATAACGGCCATACCGTCCGCAACCTCGATACCCCGGGGATCGGCCGCGACATCATGACCTATCTGCTCGATCGCGAGCGAGCGCTCAAATCGCTCGCCGAGGTGGAGCCGACCTGGGGCGGCGACATCAAGACGCGGATGGCGGCCGAGTCTGCCGCCTATCGCGCCGCCGCAAACGCCCCGCCCCCAATCGCTGCGGCGCAGACCGAGACTGATGCGGACGCCCCGACCGATGCCCCGGCGGTCTCCAACGCGACCAACGCGGCCGACGCCACCGCCGAGGCGCTCGCCAACGCGACCGCGCATGGCGACGGCGTCGCCCAGACCGGCTCGACGGAGGACGAACGGTGAGCGGCCTGAACTTCGTCCCCGCCCCGCTCGCTCAGCTGCCCTGGAAGATCATCCTGCTGGTGCTGCTGATCGGCTGTTTCGATCTGCTGGTGCTCTATTCAGCGGCCGGCGGCTCGATCAGGCCCTGGGCGCTGTCGCAGGGCGTTCGCTTCTTCGTCTTCCTGGCCTGCGCGATCGGGCTTTCCCGGGTGCGGGAATCGACCTGGAGCATGATCGCGCTGCCGGTCTATGGCGGCCTGGTGGTGATGCTCCTGCTGGTCGAGCTGGTCGGCGCGGTGCGCGGCGGCGGGCAGCGCTGGCTCGATCTCGGCTTCTTCCGGCTTCAGCCCTCCGAGTTGATGAAGGTGTTCATCATCCTCGCGCTCGCCAAATTCTACGATGCGCTGCCCCCCAACGAGACGCGGCGCTTCGGTGCGATCTGGCCGGCGGCTCTGCTGATCCTGGTCCCGGCCGCCTTCGTCATGAAGCAGCCCGATCTCGGCACCGCCTTGATGATCACGATCGGCGGCATCACCATGATGTTCCTCGCCGGCGTGCCGATCCGCCTGTTCCTCGGCGGTGCGCTCGCGGTCGGCGCCGCGGTGCCGCTCGCGGTCAATTTCGTGCTGCACGGCTATCAGCGCAACCGGATCATGGTCTTCCTCAACCCGGAGAGCGATCCGCTCGGCATCGGCTATCATATCAGCCAGTCGAAGATCGCGATCGGCTCAGGCGGCATCCTCGGCAAGGGTTTCCTCAACGGGACTCAGAGTCATCTTGATTACCTCCCCGAGGGCCATACCGATTTCGCGCTGGCGACGATGATGGAGGAATGGGGCCTGATCGGCGGAATCGGGCTGATCCTCGCCTTCATGGTGATCATCCAATGGGGAATCTCGGTGGGTCTCCGCGCACAGACCCGCTTCGCCCGCCTCGCCGCGGCTGGCCTCGCATCGACGATCTTCTATTATGTCGCGATCAACATGGCGATGGTGATGGGCCTTGCCCCCGTCGTCGGCGTGCCCTTGCCCCTCATCAGCTTCGGTGGCTCGGCGCAGATGTCGGTGTTGCTGTGCATCGGCATCCTGATGTCGATCGACCGCCAGAACCGTCAGGCGGTGCGCTGGTAGGAAGATCGCGCGGACAGGCAAAAAAACTGTTTGCAAGCCGGGCAACGGGTGCTAACCGGCGCCCTCCCCGAAGCGGCGGCGCCTCCAACGCGCCCTTGTTGCTGCCCGGTATGGACGCATAGCTCAGTTGGTAGAGCAGCTGACTCTTAATCAGCGGGTCCTTGGTTCGAGCCCAAGTGCGTCCACCATTTCCTCAGGTAAAATAAGCGTGTCACGGCGCGTCACATGCCGATCCGCGTCTGCTACTCGGCGGACACCCACCGCGGGCGAGCGCTTTTTCGCCTCGGAAAACCGCAGCGCAATCCTATCTCACCGGCGCGATATAGATCGGGTTGCCGATCAACAGCAGGCGCCCCTGGTCGTCACGAATATCCGCCCGGATCCAATGGGCGCGACCATCGCTCCGCCATGGCGCGATCGATAGGGGGTGGCCTGCGTCGAATAGTGCGCGATGCGCCGTCTCGGCTTGACCGTCGATCACCAGCTGCATGGTGCCGCTCGGCACGCCCTTGAGTTCGGCCGCGAACTGGACCGGCTCGCCAGGGTGCAGCCGTAGCGTCTGCCCCATCATCGCATGTTGATGGCCTGCGGATGCCGACAGGTCGAGGAACCGGTCCCGCGTGCCCTCGACGTCGATGAACACTCGGCCCGAACTGATGCCGGCCAGAAAGCCGTGCACCGATAATTCGCTCATATAGACAATGGTGGTGGGGCTCCCGACGGCGCCGGCCTCGCTGGCCGGTCGATCCGCCTCGTGGCTGTCGCTGCCGCCGATGCCGGTGACATGGCGGCCCATGTTCAGCAGCTTCGTCCAATAGCCCATTCCCTGGAGCGCGTTGTCGGCCGTTCGCGTTTCCCGCATCGTACCGCCGTTCACGACCTCGACCGAATCCACCGCGCCGTCCGGCAAATCGTCGACGCGCCAGCCGCAGCCCATGCACAATTCGCCGGAGGGAGCACCGGCATGGTTGATCGATACGATCCCGCCTTCGCGATGCACTGCCTCCATCCATTTGCGGGCCTGGTCCCAGTGCGGGCCGGTCATGCGAAAATCGAGGAAGTCGGTGGGTCCGAAGACGTTGCTATGGCCCCAGAAGGTAGTGATCTCGCGGCCGGGCACGAGCAGCATCCGGTCGAACGCGCCCTGAAGCTCGCGCAACGCGTTGAAGTGTGCGGTCGTATTGTGATCGCTGAGTGCGATGAAATCGAGGCCGCGGGCTGCTGCCGCCTCGACGGTGCGATAGACGGGACAAGGTACGCTCGCGCCGGACTGTGCCTTGCATCTTCCGTCACTGTCGCCGCTGTGCATGTGGAGGTCGCCGCGATACCAGCCGGGTTTCGCCAGGATCGGTGCATCGGCAAACTCGGTTACGGTCGCCGCACGCTCGATGAAAATCTGCGCCTCATAGGGAGCACGCGCGCCCTCGCGGATATTGGGGGCGCCGAGGACCAGATTCCAGCGCCCGGCGGGCAATGGTCCGGGGAGATAGCCGGGCGTCGCGTCCTCGGTGCTGAGCGTCATATGATCGCGGGTGCCGCCGCTCCAGCCGCGGAAGCGCGCCGGATCGCGAAGCCCAAGGTCGATGACGGAGCGCTGCTCCTTGCCCCCATAGGTGAAGCGGATGGTCAGCCGCGTGACTCCCGCCGGCAGATCAAACGGCAGCTCGGTATAATGTTCGTAGCTGGCGCGCGTGCGTTCGCCCTTGAGCACGCGCCACGGCATGCGCGCGTCAGCCCGGTCGGTTGGGGCCCTCGCCTCGCCGGCCCGCGCGACGGCAGGTACGAGCAGGACGAGGGCGGCGAAAAGGGCTGACGCGAGACGCATGGTCATGGTCAGAAGCGGTACATCAGCGCCGCGCGGAAATTCCGCCCGATCAGCGGCCGCGCGATGAAGGTGTTGGCGCCGGCATCGCCATTCTGCACCTCGCCGGCGCGCGGGTTGCCTTCGGTCAGACCCAGCGAGTTGTTGACGTTGTCGATATAGCCATAGACCGACAGCCCTTTCGAGATATCGAAACGCGTGCTCAGGTTGATCGTGGCATAGGCGGGCAACCGTACCGAATTGGCGGTGTCGACATAACGCGCGCCTTCATATTCCCATGACGCCTGCAACCGGAAGCGCCCGTCGAGCAAGTTCAGGCCCGGTACGAGACGGAGGCTGACGGTCGGCACGCGGATCAGCCGATTGCCGTCATAGTCGAACGACTTGCCGGTGGCGTCCACATAAGTGAGGCCCTTATATTTTGGCTCCTCGAGCGTCGCTGTGCCCGACAGATCGAACCACCGAACCGGGCGCAGCGTACCTTCCAGCTCGACGCCGAACGTCTGTGTGTTGGCATAGAGCGCCTCACTGACGGAGGCGCCGGTGTTCAGATCGAAGCGATAATTGGTGAAGGAGACGTTGTTGTATTTCGTCCAGAAACCGGTCGCGTAGAGATCGAGCAGCGGACTGGCATATTTGAGGCCGACTTCGCCGAGATCCATCGTCTGGACGATCGGCTTCGCCGTCGGGCTGGTGACGTAATTGCCCAGGCTCGGCAGCCGGTTGGCCGAGGTGTAGCGGGCGAACAGGCCGGCATGTCCGCTGAACTGATAGTCAAGGCCAAGCGTCCAGGTCGCATGGCTGAAATCATTGTCGTAATTGGCATAGACGCCGCTGCCGGTGATGATCGACGACGTCGCCGGCGTACCCAGATTGACCGTCTTCTTCAGCGCAACCGTGCCGCGTGCGCGCATCGTCTCCCAACGCACCCCGCCGTCGACGCGCAGCCTGGGCGTGATCTGCCATTCGTCGGACAAATAGAGCGCGTTGGTCGTCTGCTCGCCATGCGCATCTTCCCATTCATAGCCATATTTGTAGATGCCATGGTCGGTGAAGGTCCTGACGACGTTGCCGGCGGCATCGACCGCGACGAGATCGAGCAGCCGGGCATTGTCCTGCACGTCGAGCAGCGCGGTTGAGGAATAGCGGCTGAAATCCTCGTCGATATGCGCGAAATAATAGCCGAAGGTGATGTCGTGGGTCATCGAACCCATCTCGAAGCGGTACGAGAAGCGCGTATCGCTCATGACCTCCTTCACCGGCATCGTCAGGCCTCGCAGGCCGCCGACGATGACCAGGCCGTTGCCATTCTGGTTGGCGGTGTCGAAGACCTGGCCGGGCGAGGTCGCGTAGCGGAACTGAAGCGCGGTCGCGCCCGGCGCCTGGCCGAGCAGGGCCGATTGCGATTGCAACAGGCTGGCCGCGCTCTGCAGCGTGTTGGGAAACACCCCGTTACGCTGCGTCGTCGTATCGTTGTAGCGGGTGGTGTTGGCGATCTTCCAGCCGTCCCAGGGCTCGAACTCGAACTTGCCGGTGATCTGGGTGCGCTTCACCTGGGTGCCGACGCTGTTGTCGAAATTATAGATGCTGCCATCGCCCTCGATCATGCGGACGCGCTCGGTCTCGGGCCCGGCGACCGTGCCGTAATGGCCGTCGAAGCCCGGCACCGCGCGGATCTTGCCGTCGGGATAGGTGCGCATCGGGATGCCGGTGTAGAAGCCGACGATATCGTCCATCCGCTTGACGTCGAGGCTGAACTTGGCGCGCTCCCATTCGCGCGACACGGTGGCGCGGATCTGGCCGCCGCGATTGGCGGTGAAGCCGGGATCGCGGACGCCGCCTTCGGAACGGTAGAAGCCGCCCACTGCGAGCTTCCACTCGCCGACCGGCGCACCCACCCAGAAGTCCATGCGGTACTGGCTGTCGGCACCAAGCGTGGCCTTGACGAGGCCTTCCGCCTGGTCGCCCACCCGGCGGGGAATGAAATTGACCGCGCCCGCCGGCGCGTTCGAATAGAAGAGCGAGGCCGGGCCGCCGCGCACCACTTCGATCCGCTCGATCGTCTCGTCGAGGCGAAACACCTGGTCGCCGTTCAGATAGCCGAGCGCCGGATCGTGCTGGACCGGAATGCCATCCTCGAGCAGCTGGATCGAGCCGAAGCCGTCGACCGGCACGCCCCGTGCGCGGACATTGCCGCTCGCCTCGCCGCCCGAGGCTTCGACCCAGAAGCCGGGAACCGACTTCAGCGCTTCGGTGACGCTGGTCGGCGCCTGCAGACGCAGCGTCTCCTCGCCGATGCGGGTGACCGAATAGCTCATCTCGGCCTTGGTTCGGTCACCGGTGCCAGCGCGGCCGGTGACGATGATGTCCTCAGGCGCGCCGCCCTGTGTCTCCGGTGCATTGGCCGCCTTCGGCTGGGATTGAGCGTCCTGCGCCCAGGCGGGCGTCGTTCCGGCGCACAGGATGGCAAGCAGCGACGACGTCATCAGCAACGGCTTCATCATATTCCCCTTTGGTCGGTTTGCTCATGGTCTTCCCGGAGCGCGAGGGTCGCGACCGGTCGTTCCGGCGCGCGGCCGCGCGTCGGTGAAGTGCTTTCGATCGGGCTTCGTCGGGGAGACGGGGCGGGCGGCGATTTCCGCTACTGCCGCCCGAATTTTTTTTCGGCGCTATCAGTGTCGCCGAACTGTCAACCATCTGTAACAGCAGCGCTCTAGGCGAAGCCCATCACCGATTCCGATGGGGGGCGCCGATACCATGGCCTGGCTGCGCGACATCGACATCTGGTTTGCCGACCATGTCTTCCCCTGTCACCGGCAGACCCTGCGCTACGCGGTCAGCCTTGTCAGGCAGCCGGACGAGGCCGAGGAACTGGTGCAGGAGGCCTATGCGCGGTTGTTCGCTCTCGAGGATTGGGCGTCGATCGCCAACCCGCACGCTTTCACCATCAGGGTCGTCCGCAACCTCGCGATCGAACGATTCCGCCGTGCCGAGGTGGTTCGCCTCGACCAGGGCGCGATCCTGCACACGCTGGAGATCGCGGATCAGGAACCGACCGCTGATGTGGTGGCGATGGACCGGTCCGAGCTGAATCGCGTGGTCAAGGCCATGCAGGAAATGCCGCCCCGCATGCGCGAGGCCTTGTATCTTCGGCGAATTGAGGGCTTGCCGCCGGCCGAAGTAGCGGAAAGAATGAATATCTCCGTCTCCACGGTAGAGACACATCTGGTCAAGGCTCTTCGCCTGTTAGTGCAGCGGTTGGATCAACAGGAAGCGCGGGCGAGGACGGAGCAAGAATCTGCATGGGAGACGAAGGAAAGGCTGGAGCGGGGCTGAGGGAGCAGGCAATCGACTGGCTGGTGGCGCTCGATTGCGGCACCGTCGACGAGCAGGCGTTCGACGCCTGGCGCAATGCGGATCCTCGGCACGCGGCAGCCTTTGCCCAGGCCGCCGCCGCATGGCGGCGCACGGCTGATCCGCGCCTTTCCGCCCTGCTGGATCAACCTCCCGACACGCGTCAGCCGATCGTATCCGAGTCTGATCCCGTCCCGCAAAGAACCGTATCGCGCCGTGCCGTCACCGGGGGTGCGATTGCCGCCCTGTTGGGTCTGGGCGGGGGCGGCGCGTTTCTGGCATGGCCCCGCCGTGCCTTCGCCGAGACGGCGGTCGGCGAGCGGCGGACCGTTCGCCTGCCCGACGGCAGCCACGCGATGCTCAACACCGATACGCGCATTGCCTGGCGATTTGACGAGGGGCGCGAATTCTGGCTCGAGCGCGGGGAAGCGGCCCTGCTCGTCCAAGCGGCCGAGCAACCATTTCGCGTCTATAGCGACCCGATAGACGCGCGTCTGAGCGAAGGCAGGTTCAGCCTCCGGCTGGAGCCGACCGGCGGCCAGTTGATGGTTCTGGCCGGCCGGGCCGCAGCCGCCTATCGCGGTACGCTCGCTGAAACGATCCATGCCGGGAGCGCGCTGACGATCAGCGGCGGCAGCGCACGCCTGGACGCCCTGTCTTCCGACATGATTGCCGCGGCGACCGCCTGGCAGAGCGGGCGGATCGTCTTCAACGGCATGCCGCTCGATCGGGCGATCGCCGAATTCAACCGATACCTTCCCGACAAGATCGTGCTGCAGCAGCCCGATCTCGCCACGACCCGGCTCGGCGGCGAATTCCGGATCGACGACCCCGACAATTTCCTGCTGGCGCTCCGCGAGGGTTTCGACATCGACCATCGCCGGCAGGGCGACCGGATCCTGCTGTTCCGCAGACGCACCTGACCGACACGCGCCAGGCGAAATGGCCAGGGTGACACAAAGCTGTCGCGCGCCGACGCCACTGAGGAATCATGAATCGGCTTCGCGGCTTCCTCCCCATGATCGGGCCACCGGGCCGGCGTGCTGCCTGCCTGGCTGGCGCCATCCTGTCCGGAGCGGGCGCGATCCCCCTCATGCCGGCCCAGGCCGCGCCAGCCGAGCGATCCGTTCAATTCGATATCCCCGCGCAGGACCTCGCGGCCGCGCTCGATCAGCTCGGACGCCAGGCCGGGGTCCAGATCCTCTACCCCTACGGGGTCGCCGCGGGACGGCGCAGCACGGCGCTGCGCGACCGGGTGCCGATTCGCATGGCGCTCGACCGGTTGCTGCGCCGGAGCGGCCTCGAGATCGTTCGCATCACCGATCGCCTGGTCATCCTGCGCGCGGCGGGCGCCGCGCCGCCAGCCCGGACGATCACGCGCCCTGCCCCGCCAAGGCCGGCCCCCGCACCCTCATCGACAAGACCGCCGATTCCGCCGCAGGCCGATATCGTGGTGACCGGGCGCGCGAGCCAAGCCCCCCTCGACGAAACCGAACTGAGCTATGCGATAACCCGGATCGACGGCCCCGCGCTGGCGCGCAAGGGTCCCCTGTCGACCGCTGACCTGTTCAAGCAGGTTCCAGGGTTCTGGGTCGAATCGACCGGCGGCGAGGCCAGCAACAACATCCGGTCGCGCGGTATCCCGACCGACGGCTATACTTCGGTAGCGCTGCTCGAGGATGGCCTACCGGTCCAATATGACGGCGGTCTCGGCTATCTGAACACCGACCAGATCTACCGGATCGATTCGACCATCAGCCGGGTGGAAGCGGTGCGCGGCGGCCCTTCCGCGATCTTCATGCCGAACGCCCCGGGCGGCAGCATCAATTTCGTCACGCGCACCGGGCTGCGCGACCCGGGCTACACGCTGTCGGCGACCGCCGGCAGCTTCGGATACGAGCGGGTCGACGGCTTCGCCGGCGCGCGGATTGCACCGAACCTCGGCGTCTCGCTCGGTGGCTTTTATCGTCAGGCCGACGGTCTGCGCCATTCCGGCTATCCGGCCGACCGGGGCGGACAAATTCGCGCCGGGATCGACTATGACGATGGTCGCGCGCGCCTGTCGTTCAACGTCAAGCGACTCGATGATCGCGTCATCCTCTATCTGCCCGTCCCGCTTCAGTTCGACGGCAGCGGCAATGTCCGCGCCGTTCCGGGATTCGATCCGTTGACGGATACGCTGGCCGGACCGGACGAGGTGCATGTCCCCTTCAAGACGGCGACAGGCCCCAGGGATTTCGACCTGTCCCAGGGAACCCGCAGCCGCATCACCTTTTACACGATGAGCGGTCGGCTCGCGCTGGATGACCGGAGCGCGGTGGACATCACCGCGAGGCTGCGCACCGGAAGCACGCTGCGCAACGGGCTGTTTCCGATCGGCCGGCCGATGACGGGCAGCGACTATCTCGCGAGCGTGATGCCGCAGCTCAAGGCAGCCTTTCCGGGTACAGCCGCCGCGACGATCCGCTACGCCGACACCGGCACGCCGTTTCTGCCGGACAGCAACGGCAACGGCCTGGTCGTCGGCGCCAATCTGCTGTCGGTCTGGATGCCGATGACGGAATTCATTGCCGATGCAAGGCTGACGCGCCGCTTCGACCGATGGGGCCATCACGATATCGCGCTCGGCCTGACCTATGACAGTGCCAGGCTGGATTTCGACCGGACAATGGGAACCGTCCTGCTCGATGTGCTCGGCCAGGCCCGGCGTCTCGACGTCGCGGCGGTCGATCGGAACGGCCGGGAGATCGGCGCGCTGACCGACAATGGATTCGTGCGCTATGGGTCGTTGTTCGACGCTGTCTCGCTGCGATCGTCAAACCTTGCACTCTATTGGGCCGACGAGTGGAAACTTGCGCCCCGATGGCGCATCGATCTGGGCGGCCGTTGGGAAAAGATCCGGATCGGCGGCGGCGTCGAAGGCAGCACCCCCGTCAATCTCGGCGACGCCGCGACGCTCGCCGACGATGCCGTGCTTACCGGCGACGGCGTCATCGAACCGATCCGCCGCCATTTTTCCGGATTCAACTGGACGGCGGGGGTCAATTTCCGCCCCGCCCCGAGCACCGGGCTGTTCCTGCGGCTGACCCGGATCGCCCGGCTGCCGAGCGCAAGCGAGTTCAACGCCTATCCGAACCGTACCGACGAAGCCGTCACCCCGATCACGATGGCGGAAGCCGGCCTCACCGTGCGACATCGGCGCTGGACCCTTTCCGCTGTCGCCTTCGGGACTCATTTCGCGCGATTGCCGTTCACGGATTATCGCTTCGATACGGCGTCGAACACCTATGTCGAACGGACATCGATCGCGGATACCTCGACCATCGGGCTCGAGCTGGCGGGACATGCCGACCTGGCCGGCCCGCTGAAGCTCGACGTGCAGGCAACGCTTCAGGATCCGCGCTATCGCAATTTCAGCTATATCGAGCTGGCGGGCGGCCTGCCCGTCACGCGCGACGTCACCGGCAATCAGCTGATCCGCGTACCCAAGCTGTCCCTCCGGGTGACCCCGAGCCTGAGCCTCTTCGCCGGCAGGCTGCGCATCGACACGGAATTCGTGCGCTATTCCGACCGATTTGCCGACATCGCGAACACGCAGCGGTTACCGCCTTATGCGCTGATCAACATGGATGTGAACGCGAAGATCGCCGATCGCCTGGCGATCGCGCTCCATGTCACCAACCTCACCAACGCGCTCGGCCTGACGGAGGGCAATCCACGAGCGGGGTCATTCGATGCCGGCGGCATGGGCACCAGTTATTTCCTGGCCCGCCCGGAGTTCGGCCGTACCGTCCGTGCGACATTCAGCCTCTCCTATTAGGACGTACTGTGATGCGACATTCAGCCTCTCCTATTAGGACGTACTGTGAATGGTCTGAATCAGCTCCATCAGACAGGTCTTCGCCCAACTCAAAACCCGCCTGCGAAAGCCGCTGAGCGATCGGTCGAGGCAGCGTGGCGCCCTATCTGCGCGGTCGCACCGGAAATGGCGGGAGTCGGCGGTGAGCCGGATCTTCAAATCCGTCGCCAATGGTGCAGGCAACGACCAGGGCGTCTCACGGCATGAAAACCTGAAAGGGTCGTGCGACGGAATGCAAGGCGGCGGATTATGCTGCGCGTGTCGCTCGCGGACAGCGATCCTGCCAGCGCCGGGGGGCAAAAAACCCATTCTTCCTGTTCGGGACCGTTAAGCTCCTTTGGAAGGCGCCGTCCGGGCGCGAAAGCAAAAGGGACATGTCATGCGCAGCTTGAAGCTTCTCGTCGCCGCTACGGTACTCTCGGGAATCATTACGGCGCCGCTCAACGCGCACGCCGTCTGGTTCGCACAGCGCGCCAAGCAGACCGCTCTGATCTATGGTGTCGGCGCGGACGATCTCGATGCCGTCAAGCGCTTCGCCCTGATCGAGAAGATGACGGGCTATGATGCAAATTATCAGCCGATCAAGGCAACGCCGCGAATCGCCGGGCCGATCGTACTGGTCGACACCGAGCAGCAGCCGACCGTGTTGTCGGTCGTCTTCTTCAACGGCATCTGGTCGCGCGTCGGCACCGGTGAGTTCGAAAAGAAGGGCCGCGACGAGATGCCGGAAGCCACCCTGTCGGAAAAGAACTACAAATATTCGGTCGCCATCATGGGGCCGCTCGACAAGCCGATCCCCGCCCTTGCCGATCAGGCCCTGCAGATCGTGCCGGTCGGAACCATCCCCACCATGCTCGGCGAGAAGCTGACCTACAAGGTGCTGTACCACGGCAAGCCGGCAGCCGGCGCCAAGGTAATCAACGATCTCGTCAACGATCCCGATGCGAAGCCGGTCGAAACCGCCGCAGACGGCACCGTCACCCTGGTCGTCCGCAACCAGGGCCTGAACGTCGTCCAGGCCGTGTTCAACGGGCCGACCGACGACCCGAAACGCTATGACCATATCGAGAATACAGCGACGCTTGCCTTTGTGCTCGCGCACGCACCCGAATGATCGCCCGAGCCCTCGGAGATACACTATGAAGAAAATCCTGACCGCCGCCCTGGCCGTGACGATTGCCCTGATGGCGCAGCCCATCCTGGCGCACGGCTTAACCCAGCCCAGGCATGGCGGCATCGTCTCGATGAGCGGGGAGACGCTGTTCGAACTCGTCATGAAACCCAAGACGCTCGAGCTTTATGTCATCGATGACGATGATCCGGTTGTCGCCTCCGGGATGACGGCCAAGCTTACGGTGAACATCGGCGGCAAATTGCAGAACATCATGCTGAAACCGGCATCCGGAAACCGTTTTGACGGCCCCGCCATCAAGGCGCCGGCGGGCACCAAGATCGCCGTGCTCGTGATCGACAAAAAGAGCCAGGCTCACCTGGGAACCACCTTCACCATCAAATGAGGAATGCGGCTCCGGCGGCAACGAGCCGGGGCAGCGTCCAGCAAGAAAAGGGGGTGTGCATGGACGGAGTGCGAGGAATCCTGCGGCGATGGCCGCTACGCGCGGGGCCCTGTGCGATCGCACTGCTTGCCATCGCGTGTCTCGCCGATCCGGCCTTCGCGCACGGCGTCGCGGAGAGCGACAAGGCCTATATACAGACCCACCCGGGCATCAACATCATCCCCTATATCTATCTCGGCGCCAAGCACATGGTTACCGGTTACGATCACCTCCTCTTCCTGTTCGGGGTAATCTTCTTCCTCTACCGGCTGAAGGACGTCGGCAAATACGTCACGCTCTTCGCCATCGGCCATAGTACCACGCTGCTGCTGGGCGTACTTACCAACATCCGCGCCGACGCTTTCGTGGTCGATGCGATCATCGGCCTGTCAGTGGTCTACAAGGCCCTCGACAACCTTGGTGCATTCAAGACGGTACTTGGCTTCGAGCCGAACCCGAAAGCGGCAGTGCTGATCTTCGGCTTCTTCCATGGCTTCGGCCTCGCCACCAAGCTCCAGGATCTTGTCGTTTCGCGTGGCGGGTTGTTCGCCAATCTGGTCAGCTTCAACGTCGGCGTCGAGATCGGCCAGTTCATCGCACTCAGCATCATCCTCATCCTGATGACCCTCTGGCGCCGCAGCCGCAGCTTCAACCGCAGCGTGCTCGTGGCCAACGCCCTGCTGATGACCGCCGGCGTCGTGCTTGTCGGTTACCAGCTCACCGGATTCGCCATGGAGCACGCCGCATGAACGCCGCCACTGCCATCGACGCCCCCGTCCCCATCCCCTATCGCGCCAGCGGCAGGAGCCTGGCGCAGGCGTCGATCGCCGCCCTCGTGGCCGGCACCGCTATCCTGATGCTGTTCGTGCTGCCGGCGGAATATGGCATCGATCCGACCGGCGCCGGCCATCTGCTGGGCCTCACCGCCCTCAACGCCAAGGCAGAGGATGCCGATATCGCGACAATATCCGCACCCGGCGCGGCCGCGCCGGTCGCGCCGGTCCTTGTCCCGCCGCAGACACGCGACTCCATCATTCGGGCGACCCCCTATCGCAGCGACGAGCGAACGCTGACGCTGGCACCCCACGCCGGCATTGAGATCAAGGCGGAGATGCAGACCGGCGATCAGTTCGTCTTCAGCTGGAAGGCCACCGGACCGGTGAAGATGGATATGCATGGGGAGCGCTCGCTTACATCCGAGGATTTCTCGACTTACTGGAAACAGAAAGGGATGACCGATGCGCAGGGCAGCTTCATGGCCCCCTTTCCGGGAATCCATGGCTGGTACTGGCGCAACCAGGGCGAAGCGCCGGTGACCATCACGCTCAGGATCAGCGGCTTCTACCGGAAGCTCATCCAGCCGAACGCGAGCTGAAAACTCGCACGACCTCATCAGCACCCGACAGGAGCGACACATGGCAAATCTTCGGCCGAAGTTCATTACTTTCGATTGTTACGGTACCCTGATCTACTTCCAGATGGCCCCAATAGCCCGCGTGCTTTACGCTGACCGGATCGAGGCCGCCGCGATGGATGCTTTCTGCCAGGACTTTTCGGCCTATCGCCTCGATGAGGTGCTCGGTGCCTGGAAGCCCTACAAGGATGTGGTCGAGGGCTCGCTGCGACGGACCTGCAAGAAGTGGAACATCGCGTATCGCGATAGCGACACCGAGACCATCTATGCGGCCGTGCCGACCTGGGATCCGCATCCCGACGTCGTCGCCCCGCTCAAGCGGGTGGCCGAGGAGTTTCCGCTCGTCATCCTGTCCAATTCGATGACGGACCTGATCCCCTACAGCGTCGCCCGGCTCGAGGCGCCTTTTCACGCGGCCTACACCGCCGAGGAAGCCCAGGCGTACAAGCCGCGGATGCGGCCGTTCGAATATATGTTCGACATGCTGGGCTGCGGGCCGGAGGACGTGCTGCATTGCTCATCGAGCTTCCGCTATGACCTGATGACCGCCTATGATCTCGGGATCACGATGAAGGCGTTCGTCAATCGCGGGCACGAGCCGCTGAACGCCTATTATCAGGTCCACGATATTCCGAGCATCGCCGGCCTGCCCGGACTGCTCGGCCTGTGACCACGCTGGATATCGTCGCGTCCGGCAAGGTGCGCAGTTTTGTCGATCTGCGCGCATTCGCTACCGCGGCATCCATTCCGTCCGACGACGGCGCCGACGCCTGGCTTTCGGCCCGGGCCGAGCTCGAATTGCCGGCAGGTCCGGTCCAGGTCGCAGCACTGGCGCTGACCGGCGAAGGGCGCATCGAGCGCCTGGCAGCCGACGAGTTCGTGATCGTGCTGGAAGGAACGGTCAGTTTCGAGAGCGAGGGCGCACGGCTCACGGCGGCGGCTGGCCGGAGCGTGGTGCTGCCGAGTGGCCTTTCGTTCACCTGGTCGGCGGCAATGGGCACCCGTGCCATCGTGATGCGCTGTACGGGAGCGCCGGGTGCTCTCCAGCTCCTGCCGATTGACGAGGCCGCGCTACTTGAACCTTCGGGTGCGCCGCTCGCAGCGCTGCTGGTCGGGCCGACGCCTTCCTGCCGAAATCACACCGACTATCGATCCGACAATGGCGAGTTCGTCTGTGGCACCTGGGATTCGACGCCCTATCATCGCCGCGCCATGCCCTATCGTCATTACGAGCTGATGCACCTGCTCGACGGCGCGGTGACCTTCGAGGATGGCGCCGGCCGGATCGGGACCTTCCACGAAGGTGATATCTTCCTGGTCGAGCAGGGTGCGGAATGCTCATGGCTGAGCGAGACCCATGTGAAGAAGGTCTACGCCATCTACCGACCCGCCTGATCGCAGCTCAGACTGCCGCGGGGCAGGTGATGAAATCAGTCGCCGTTCGCGACGAGCGCGATGGCATCGATCTCCACCAGGAATCCATGATGGAGCTCAGGTACCGGCACGACTGTGCGGGCAGGACGCGCGTCGGGGAGCATGGCGGCGTAGACCGCGTTAAAATTGGGCCAGTGGGCGACGCCGACAATATAGGCGGTCACGCGCACCAGATGCTGCGGTCCGCTGCCGGCGGCAGCGAGGATGGCAAGCATGTTCTCGATGGCCTGTCGCGCCTGGGCCTCGAAGCCCTCGTCCGGCAATGCCACACCATCGGGCCGGATCGGCAACTGCCCTGAGACATAGACATGCCCGGCGGCGACGGTCGCTTGCGAATAATGGCCGGCCGGCTTCGGCGCGCCGTCGGTGAGAAGCGTGGTGATACTGTCAGTATGCGCCATCACCAACCCCCGAACCGTGGCCACTCGGCCTCGACGACGTCGGAGACACCGCGAACGACATGGTAGCTGCGATGCTGCGCGCCGGTCGAGCAAGCGTGGTTCGGCAGGATCCGGACGCGATCGCCGATTGCAAAATCCGGCAAGGAGGCGCCAGATCCCGGCCGCACCGTGATGATGCCATGCTCCTGATTGGCATCGGCGACGATCAGATCGGGATAGGCGTCACCTGCCATGTCGCAAACCACCCCATAACCCTGGTTGACCGCCTGCTTCGCGGTACCGCGATCCTGCGACATCGCCATCCATCCGGCGTCGATCAGGATCCAGCCCTTTTCACGCTGATGGCCGATCACGGTCGCCAGCACCGATAGCGCGATATCCTCGACGCCACAGATCCCGATGCCCGCCATCACGAGGTCGAAGAAGACGAAGACCCCGGCCCGCACTTCGGTGACGCCGGCAAGATCGGTGGCATGATGGGCTGTCGGGGTGGAACCCAGGCTCACCACGGGACATGCCAGCCCAGCCCCGCGCAGGACGGCGGCGGCATCGACGACCGCGCGTCGCTCCGCCTCGGCACATTGCCGCAACGCTGATTCCCCCCGGGCGCCGTAACTTCCGCCGGCATGTGTCAGCACGCCGCGCAGTTCAGCGCCCTGCCCGAGCGCGCGGCCGATCGCCACCAGTCGCTCGGCATCCGTCGACAGCACGCCCGAGCGATGGCCGTCACAGTCGATCTCGATCAGCGCCGGAATAGCAGCGCTGGCGTCGCGCGACACGGCGGCGACAACCTCGGCCTGTTCGACCGTATCCAGCACAACGGCGAGGTCCACTCCCTTTGCCCGCAAGTCGAGGACGCGGGCGAGCTTCGCGGGCGCAATGCCGACCGCATATACCATGTCGCGCACGCCGGCCGCCGCGAACTGGGCCGCTTCCTTGAGCGTGGAGACCGTCGCGGGCCCCGCCGGGGACGCCATTACGCGCCTGGCAACCTCGATCGACTTGGCTGTCTTGAGATGGGGACGTAGCGACACCTCGAAACCGGCAAGACGGCCGCGCAGTCGCGCGATATTCCGGTCCATGCGATCGGCGTCGAGCACGAGGCACGGCGTTTCGAGATCGCGCAGCGTCGGCGCGGCCGCCCCCGCCGACGTTCTTTCGAGTGCCATTGCGTCGCTCACGACCTGATCCTTCCTTGCCTTGCTGCGTCAGTCGCTGAATCCAGCGCCGCGACACGCCAGTTACCTAATAGCCGATGATCGCCTTGGTCTCGAGATACTCCTCCAGGCCGTGGACGCCATATTCGCGCCCGTTACCCGAGCGCTTGTAGCCGCCGAACGCCGCTTCGCCGTCCCATGCCGGATAGTTGATATGCACCTGGCCTGCGCGGATCTGCGCCGCGACCCGCCGCGCCCGTTCGGTGTCGCGGGACTGGAGATGCGATCCGAGGCCATAGATGGTATCGTTGGCGATCGCGATCGCTTCCTCCTCGTCGCGATAGGGCATGATCGAGAGCACCGGGCCGAAAATCTCTTCGCGCGCGATCCGCATGTCGGAGGTCACCTCGGAGAAGATCGTCGGGCGCACGAAGAAGCCGCGATCAAGGCCTTCCGGCCGTCCGAGCCCCCCGCAGACCAGCTTCGCGCCATCATCGATGCCGGCCTTGATCATCGCCTGTACCCGCTCGAACTGCGCGGCGTTGGCGATCGGACCCATCATCGTGTCGACGTCCCGGGGGTCTCCGACACGAATGCCGGCTGCCGCTTCGGCCGCCAGCGCCTCGACTTCGGCGAGTCGCGCCGCCGGTACCAGCATCCGGGTCGGCGCGCTGCACGACTGACCCACGTTGCGCATGCCCGTCAACACACCCTTGGCGACAGCCTGCTCGAAATCCGCATCGTCCAGGAACAGATTGGGCGACTTTCCGCCGAGTTCCTGCACCACCCGCTTCACGGTCGCGGCCGCCGCCTGCGCCACCAGCACACCGGCACGCGTCGACCCCGTGATTGAGATCATGTCGACATCGGGATGGGCAGCGAGCACGGCGCCCACCGCTTCGCCCGTACCGTTGATCAGGTTGAACACGCCAGGCGGCACGCCAGCGTCATGCATGACCTGCGCGAACAGCAGTGCGCTATAGGGGGAAAGCTCGCTTGGTTTGAGCACGACGGTGCAGCCCGCTGCAATCGCCGGCGCGACCTTTGCCGTGATCTGGTAAAGCGGC
This sequence comes from Sphingomonas oligophenolica, assembly GCF_039522915.1. Classification (NCBI taxonomy): domain Bacteria; kingdom Pseudomonadati; phylum Pseudomonadota; class Alphaproteobacteria; order Sphingomonadales; family Sphingomonadaceae; genus Sphingomonas; species Sphingomonas oligophenolica. Next base: position 38,315 of record NZ_BAAAEH010000065.1, on the reverse strand, counting down.
CAGTTCCACGGCGTGATGAGCGCGCAGACGCCGATCGGCTCCTTTGCCGTGGCGGTGGTGCCATCGAGCGTCAGGAACTGGTAGCGCCGCAGCACCTCCATCTGCACCCGCACATGCGCTGCCGCGAACGGGACCTGCGACGCGCGGGCAAAGCTGATCGCTGCGCCCATTTCCATGACCAGCGCCTCGGCAAATTCTTCGGCTCGCTGCTCAATCAGCTCCAGAATGCGGCCCAGCAAGGCCAGCCGTTCCTCCACGGACGTGCGCGAGAAGGCCTCGAACGCGCGCCGGGCCGCCGCTACGGCGAGATCGACGTCCGTGGATCCGCCCGCCGCGATATGGCCGGTAATTTCTTCCGAGCTGGGATCGATGGTCGCTATCGTCGCCGCGACGGAACCGTCCCGCCACTGACCGTCAATATAGAATTGTGTCGTCTTGTCGGCCGTCATGAATCATCGCCTTTTGGATATCTGTGCCGCGCTGGGCCCCCGTGTGACGGCGAAGCGAGAGATCGAATAGGGCGCGATCGGCGTCGTCGTGGCGCCGGTGGCAATCAGTTCCGCCATCACGTCGCCGACGCCCGGACCAATCTGGAATCCGGCCCCGCAGAAGCCGAAGGCGTAATACAGGCCTGGCGTCGTGGCGCTGGGCCCCATCACCGGTATATCGTCCGGGAAATAGCTTTCGACGCCGCTCCAGACGCGGATGATGCTCGCGGCGGCGATACCCGGTATGACACGGCGTAGCTGTTCCATCTGGCCGAGAATATTCTCGGGCAGAACGGCAGCGCGGTTGGTGTCATTGGAGGCAGGGCCGCGCGTGCCGCCGCCGATAACGACGTTGCCGCGCTCGACCTGGCGGAAATAGACGGTCTCGAACACATGCGACGTCGAGACGCCGAAGGACGGCCCCATCCGGTAGGGCAACGGCTCGGTGACCGCCATTTGCGGTCCGTGGATCTGGATCGGGACGGGCTCGCCAAATTGCGCTGACAGCTTTCCGCCCCAGGCGCCCGCCGTCACCAGCAGGACAGGGGCGCGAAAGATCGCTCGATTGCGCACTTCAACGACGAAATCCTCGCTCCCCCTGGCAATGCCGACGACTTCGGCACCTTCCTCGACCTGTGCGCCGGCGCGCATCGCGGCGCGCGCGATGGCGGGGGCCGTCAGGCGCGGGTTCGCGTGACCGCCCTGGGGATCGAAGCACCCCGCGACGAGTTCGCGGCCGAGATAGGGAAAGCGGGCGCGTAGCGCGTTGCCGGACATCATCTCCAGGTCGAGGCCATAGTCCCGCGCATCACGGGCATAGGTTTCGAGCTTCCCGGCCTGCTCATCGGTATAGCAGACGCGCAGATGGCCGCGTTGCACGAATTCGCAATCCTCCCCGATCAGCCCCGGCAGGCGCGTCCAGATGTCGAGTGCCCGGTTCGAAAGCGAAAGCTGATGCAGATAGCGACCCTGTCGGCGCACATTGCCGAAATTGGTGCCGCTCGCCGCCTGTCCGACAAGATCGCGCTCCAGCAGGATGACCGACTTGCCGTGCCGGCGGAGGAAGAAGGCAGCCGATGCTCCCATGATCCCGCCGCCGACGATGATCACATCCGCGGTACCGCTCACGCTTCGGCCTCCACGACGGTCGCCAACGACAGCGGCTTGACGGGCGCCTGCCCGCGCAGCCTGCCGACATCGGCAAGATCGGCGGCGCGCGCAGCGGCGAGTATCTCCGCCGCTGCCGAGCTGCAGTAGCGTCCCTGACACCGGCCCATGCCGACCCGGGAAAGCGCCTTGGCGCGGTTGAGCTCGGGCGCGTTCTTCGCGCCCGCAGCCTCACGAAGCTGCCCTGCCGTCACCGCCTCGCAGCGACAGACGATGATATCGTCCTCGACCTGTCGCGCGAGGTCCGCCGGCCAGGGGAAGGCGGTGGCGAGGCCGCGCCGGAAGCGGTCGAAACGCCTCAGGTCGCGCTTCAGCGTCGCCATCGCCGCCCGGTCGACCGGCCAGCCGAGATCGGCAAGGGCCGCCATCGCCGCGAGCCGCCCCGATGCTTCTGCGGCATCCCCCCCCAGGATGCGCGCGCCGTCACCCGCCGTATAGATGCCTGCTTGCGACGTGCGGCATTCGCCATCAGTCCGCGGCGCCCAATGGCCGGTGGATCGGTCGAACAGAAAGTCGCAGCCGGCAAGATCGGCGAGCTGGGTCTCGGACCGCAGGTGGAAGCCGATGCCCACCGCATCGCACGCAATCCGGCGTTCCGCACCGGACGTGGTGCGGTACAGGACCGCCATGGCCTCGTCCTTTCCTTCGATCGCAAGGGGATGAACCCCGTGCTCGATCGGCACGCCCGCCATGCGGAGCTTCGCCTGAAGGAGAATGCCGCGCGCCATCAGGCCGGGGCGGACGGCGAGGTCGGGGATCGCCCTGATCGACGCAGCCACGGGTGCGGTGTCGAGGATGCCGGCGACCGCGACCCCGGCCTTCAGATATTGAGAAGCCACCAGATAGAGGAGCGGCCCGGTGCCGACAAAGACTGGCCGCGCGCCAATGCTGCAGGCCTGCGCCTTGAGCGCGATCTGGGCTCCGCCAAGGCTGTAGCAGCCGGGCAGGTTCCAGCCCCGGATCGGCAGAAGCCGGTCGGTGGCGCCGGTCGCGAGGATCAGGGCGTCGAACGGCAATGCCGTCGACACGCCCGCACGCGCCACATGCAGCAGCTTGTCGCGCAGGTTCCAGGCAAGGCTGTCGGGCCGATAGTCGACCCGGTCGCGAAGGACGTCGAAGCCGGCGTGGAGCGCCCTCGCCTTGGGCGCGTCCGAACCGTAAAGGACTTCATACGTCCTGGAGAAACCGGCGGGCTGGCGGCGATAGATCTGACCGCCGGCAGCGCCACTCTCATCGATGACAACCGGCCTTAGGCCCGCCGCGACCAACGTCTCGGCGGCGCGAACGCCGGCTGGACCGGCACCGACAATGATCAGGCGGGGATCGGCCACAGTGCCTCCCCGACAGGCTTGGTGACGACCCGAATGCCATCGGCAGCCGGCGTGGTGCAGGCGCGCAGGCGTGCGCCATCGGCCGTCCACATCCAGCAATCCTGGCAGGCTCCCATCAGGCAGAACCCTGCACGCTCGCCGTCGCCGAATTCCGACGAGCGCAGAGTCCGCCCAGTGGCCAGAACGGCAACGAGCAGGCTGTCACCCTCCAGCGCGGCGACCGGCGCGCCATCGACCTCGATCATGATCGGCCGGCGCGCCGTCTCGGCGACGCGACGGAAGCGGCCCGTGCTCACAGATATTTCAGCCACCAGATATCCTTGCGCCTCTTCTTCAGGTTCGAGAACCACCGCGTCGGGAAATAGAGCGGCACGATCAGCGCGGCGTACCACAGCCACACGACGTAGAGATGATCGACGCCGAACACGGCGCCCTTGTTCGGCCCCCAGATGCCGAGAGCGACCAGATAGCAGGCCTTGAGCACATAGAGATGCAACAGATAGAAGAACATCGGGGCGCCGCCGAGGATCGACAGCCAGCGTGAAAGATTGCCGCCCTCCAGCCGCTCGAACTGGCTGAGCGCAACCGCACCCAGACCCAGGGTCGGCAGCAGGAACAAAAGCGACGGCGGGTATTTGGTCAGCGCGAGGAAGCTCATCACGGTCCGCAGCGGCTCGCCCGGCACGACGAACCAGGGCTTGTCGCCATAGATGTTGAGCGCGCGCAGCACGAAGAAGGCGGCGATCATGCCGAAGCCGAGCCGCAGCAATCGGCGCTGCCGCTCCGCCGGAGCGAGGCTCGAAAACCACGGCCCCAGCCCATAGCCCAGCGCGATCACGCCGATCCAGGGGATCACCGGATAGGTGGTCTTTACGGTGATGCCCGCAACCTCGAACACCCCGCGCTGGTGGAGCATCGCCCAAGGCACATAGTAAGCATCACCAGGCGCCAGCACGATGCCGTCGAGCAGGTTGTGGCCGCACACGATGACAAGGCCGACCGTGATCAGCGCCTTGCGCGGCAGATGGAGGAGCGCTGCGAGCGCAATCATGCTGACACCGATGGCCCAGATCACCTGGAGCCATAGGGTCTGCGGCGGGAATTTGGCGGACCAGGCAAAGCCGACAAAGGTCAGCTCGAGGAACATCAGGAACAGGCCCCGGCTGAGCAGGAACTCGGATGTCTCGGCTTTCGTATGCTTGCGGCCATAGAGATAGGCTGAAAGACCGGTCAGCGCGACGAACACCGGCGCGCAGACCGTGCTGGTCAGGCGGGTGAAGAACAGTGCCGGCATGATCGTCCGCGCATCCATCGGATCGCTGACTTGAAGGTGCAGGAACCAGGTTTCGCGCACATGGTCTAGCAGCATGATCACCATGACGAGACCACGCAGCGCGTCGATGCTCATCAGGCGTGTCGTCGACCGCGGAACCGCCCCGTCGGCGGCCCCCGGCGCTATCGCGACCTGATCGTCCCTGGCCAAGCTCGCCATGATGCTGCCCTCCCGTGCCGAACGGACATGCTGCCCGCGTTTCTCGAATGCAGAGTTTAACCGGCTTCCGGACGCAGCTTGGCCCCGTTTTGGAGGCTCGTGAAACCTGATCGTGACGAATCAGGGGTTTCGCCCGGGATAAACTGCCGTTTCAGGTCGACGGCTGGGTATGGCCCAGCGATCAGCTTGCCCTCAGCCCTGAGTCGCGATCAGTTCGTCAATGCTGCGATGACAGGCAATCACCCTGCCCTCATGGACCTGTGGCGGCGGGGCATCGAGGTCGCATTGGCCAGCGCGCGCCAACGCGCAGCGCGAGAAGAAGCGGCATCCGGCGCCAACCGGCCCGGGCACTGCGCGGCCTGCCCCGAACAGGTCGCCGACCTCCTCCAGCCAGCCTTGCTGAAGCTTCGGCACGGAAGCCATGAGCAACCGGGCATAGGGGTGGTGCGGCTTGGACGCGAGGCTCTCGCGATCGGCCATTTCCATCGTCGCGCCGCCATAGAGAATCAGCGTTTCGTCGGCAATCGCGCGAACGGTTCCCAGGTCATGGCTGATGAACATATAGGCAAGGCCGAGTTCGCGGCGAAGCTCGATCAACAGGTCGAGCACCGCCTCCGCCACTACCGGATCGAGCGCCGATGTGACCTCGTCGCAAAGCAGCAGATCGGGCCGTGCAGCAAGTGCGCGGGCGAGGTTGACGCGCTGCTTCTGGCCGCCCGAAAGCTCGCCTGGCAGTCGATCGGCAAGCTGCGCCGGAAGGCGGACCAGATCGAGCAGCCGCGAAACTTCCGCCTTGAGTTCCTTTCCCCGCAGGCCGTGAAAGAAGGTGAGCGGGCGCCCCAGCGTGCGCGCCACCGACGTTGCCGGGTTCAGCGCGGTGTCGGCGTTCTGGAAGACGAGCTGGATGCGCCGTAGTTCCTCGCGCCGTCGATGCGCGATGCCGCCTGCGAGCGGCACGCCCGACAGGATCACCTGTCCCGACGCCGGCGCATGCAGGCCCGCGACGACGCGCGCCAGCGTGCTCTTTCCGCTCCCGGATTCGCCGATGACGCCGAGGACCTGTCCCCGTGCGATGGTCAGGCTGATGTCGCTCAGGATACGCATGCGCGGCTGCCCCTCTCGATCGACGCCACCATAGCCCGCGACAATATTCCGCACCTCGAGCAGCGGCGCATCGCCGGCGCCACGCGCGGCGCGTTGGACTGATACGGCGGAAGCCCGGGGTGCGGCGGCCGCGACCAGTTGGCGGCTATAGGCATGGCCGGGCCTGAACAGGATGTCGCCGGTGCTGCCCATCTCCTGGATCGCGCCGTCGCGCAGCACGACGATCCGGTCGGCGATCTGCGCGACGACCGCGAGATCATGGCTCACATAGACGGCGGTGGTGCCGAGCTCGCGGACGACCTTCTTGAATGCCTTCAGCACTTCGATCTGGGTGGTCACGTCGAGGGCGGTGGTGGGCTCGTCGAAAACCACCAACTGGGGGTCGGTAATCAACGCCATCGCCGCCATCAGGCGCTGAAGCTGGCCGCCGGAGACCTGGTGCGGATAGCGATCGCCTACGCCTTCCGGGTCGGGCAGCGCCAGCGCGCGGAACAGATGCTTCGCCTTGGTTTCGGCGGCAGCGCGACCCATGCAGCCATGAATCAGGGCGGGTTCGATCACCTGGCGCATGATCGGCAGCATCGGATTGAAAGCGGCCGCTGCGCTTTGCGCCACATAGGAGACAGTGCGGCCGCGGATCGCCCGCAGCGCTGGTTCATCCAGCTGATCCAGCCGGTGGCCGGCGACCTCGATCTCACCGCTCGATATCCGGCAACCGCCCCGGGTATAGCCAAGCAGCGCGAGCGCAATCGTGGTCTTGCCGGAGCCGGATTCACCAATCAACGCCAGTACTTCGCCGGGGGCCACGGACAGGCTCACGTCGCTGACGATCGGCACGTCGCGACCGTCCTCAGCGCGCGCGATGACGGTCAGTCCGTCGATGCGGGCGAGCGGGGCCATCACCGCGCTCCTTGCCGGCGGCGGCCGGGCAGCGCATCGATCAGCATGTTCACCCCGATCGTGAGCGAGGCGATCGCGACCGCCGGAAACAGGACAGCGGGCGCTCCGAAGGCAAGGCCCGCGATATTCTCGCGCACCAGCGCGCCAAGGTCGGCATTGGGCGGCTGCAGGCCGAGGCCGAGGAAGCTGAGGCCACTGAGAAGCAGGGCGACATAGACGAAACGCAGCCCGAAATCGGCAGCGAGCGGCCCGGTGACGTTGGGCAGGATCTCGCGCACGACGATATAGGGAAGGCGCTCGCCGCGCGCGCGCGCAACCGTCACGAAATCGAGCATGGCCACGTTGAGCGCCAGCGCCCGCGCCGTTCTGAAGGCTCCGGGCATGTAGATCACCGCCAACGTGCCGATCAGCACCGGCACGGAGGCACCAAGCGAGGTGATGACGACGAGCCCGAACATCAGGCTCGGAATCGCGATCACCGTGTCGAACAGGCGACTGAGCACTGCATCGATCCACCCGCCGCTGGCTGCGGCAAGCCCGAGCAGCACGCCCGTGGCGGCGGCGATCACGGTTGCGATGAAGGATATCGCGACCGTGTAGCGCGCGGCCGAGAGCACGCGGCTCAGCATGTCGCGGCCGAGATAGTCGGTACCCAGCGGAAAGCTGGTGCTGGCGGGACTGAACACGTCGAGATCGACAACTGCGCCGACATCATGCGGCGCCAGCATCGGCCCGATCGCCGCGATCAGAACCCAGAAGGCGACAAGGGCCAGTCCGACGAGCCCGCTGATCGCCAGCCGACGATGTGATGGCTTGGAGCTTTCACTGCCGCTCATCGGTGCCGCAGCCTCGGATTGGATAGGATGGCGACGATGTCGGCTGACGTGACGAGGACGAGATAGAAGGCGCTGAAGATCATCGCCACCGTCTGGACGAGCGGCATGTCGCGGGTCGCGACCGCATCGACCATCAGGCGGGCGACGCCGGGATAGTTGAAGATGATCTCGACGACGATCACGCCGCCGAGCAGTACCGACAGGCTGAGCGCCACTGCATTGGCGATGGCGCCGATCGCGTTGGGCAGCGCATGGCGGAGTACGAGGCGGATCGGCGACACGCCCTTGAGGCGCGCCGCCTCGGCATAGGAGCTGTCGAGCGCGTCGATCACCGCGGCGCGGGTCATGCGCACCATCTGCGCGATCACGACGCAGGCGAGGCTGATCACCGGCATGGCGAACACCCGCGTCAACGCCCAGACCGAATCCACATCCCGCGTCGAGGAAAGTGCCGGCAGCCAGTGCAATGTCACCGCGAACAGCATTACCGCCAGCGTCGCGATCAGGAATTCCGGTACCGACACGATGCCGATCGTGACGAGGCTGACGATCCGGTCGAGCAGCGACCCCCGCTTCACGGCGGCGGCGATGCCGAGGAACAGCGCGACGGGAACCGATACCAGAGCGGTCAGACCCGCGAGCAGCATCGAGCTCGCCAGCCGGGGTCCGATCATCTCTGCGACGGGGAGCCCGGTCACCAGGGACTCGCCCGGGTTGCCGGTCAGCAGCCCGCCAAGCCAGGAAAGGTAGCGGACAGGGGCCGGCTGATCGAGATGCATGGCGATACGGAGGCCGGCGAGCGCCTCGGGCGTGGCGCTCTGCCCCAGGATCGCCTCGGCGGCATCGCCCCCCATCAGAAGCGACAGGCCGAAGACTGCGAGCGAGACAAGCAGCAATGTGCCCACTGCCGAGAAGATGCGCCGCGCGATCAGGCGCCAGAGCTTCCTGCCAGCCATCAGGCGTCGTCCAGCCAGACATGGGCCGCGAAATCGAAGCCCATCATGCCGCCCTGAGGCATTGCTTTCAGCCCCTTCAGTCTCGGGCTGTAGGCATCGAGCGTGCTGATGAAGAGCGGAATGCCGATCCCGGCCTGGTCGTGGACCATCCGTTGCATCTCGCCATAGATGGCGCGGCGTCGCGCCTCGTCCGTGTCGCCGCGCGCTTCCAGCAGCAGCTTGTCGAAACGCGGGTTGAACCAGCCGGATTCGTTCCACGGTGCGGTGGAGGAGAAGAACTGGGTGAAGATGATATCAGCGGTGGGGCGCGGGTTCACATTGCCGAAGCCCACCGGCACCTTCATCCAGCTCTGCGTCCAATAGCCGTCGGCGGGAACGCGCCGGATGTCGAGCGCGATGCCGGCGGCACGGGCCGCGTCCTGCATCAGCACCGCCATGTCGTCCGACTTCATCGCCGCTGTCGAGGTAACGATCGGGATCGTCGCGCCTGCCAGCCCCGCGCGCTTGAAATGGAAGCGAGCCCGTTCCGGGTCGAACGGCCGCTGCGGCAGGTCCGAGGCGAAATACGGGCTGGTCTGCGGTATCGGGTGATCGTTGGCGATGGCGGCATAGCCGCGAAAGATGGCGTTGCGCATCGTCTCGCGATCCATCAACGCCTTCATGCCGGCGACGAAATCCCGACTGCGGCCCGGCACCTGGTCGAGACGCATGACGAGGTCGGTATAGCCGCCCGACCGGGTCTCGAGCACGCCGAACCCCTGCCCCATGATCCGCTTCGCGATACGGGGATTCATCTCGTTGATGAGATCGACATCGCCCGAGAGCAACGCGTTGATCCGGGCGCTGTCGTCGGCGATCGAGAAAAGCTCGACCTCGCCGAGCCGAACCGGCCCGCGCCAATATTCCTCGTTGCGGGCCGCGATCGAACGAACGCCGGGGTTGAATTCGGCGCAACGGAATGGGCCCGTGCCGTTGGCGATCCTGAAATCCGTGGTGCCGGCGCGCACGATCTGGAGCTGGGAGATGCCGAGGATCACCGGCAGGTCCGCATTGGGGCCGGTCAACGTGATCCGGACTGCATCGGAGCCGAATGCCTCGACCGCCGCAATTTGCTCGGCGAAGACCCGGGCCTTGGAACCGAGGGCCGGATCGTGGTGACGCCGGAGCGAGAAGACCACATCGGCCGGGGTGAGCGGCCTACCATCATGGAAATGGACATTGCGGCGGAGCTTGAGCGTCCAGGTCCTGGCGTCCCTGGTGTCGATCGCCTCGGCAAGTGCAGGCACCGCCCGCTGATGCTCGTCGAGCCTCGTCAGGCCATCATAGAACATGTTGCCGCGGCAATAGTCCATGACCACCGCTTGCTTGGCCGGGTCGAGCGTGTCGGCGGTCGAACTCGCGGCGGTCGCGACCCGTAGCCGCCCGCCCTTCACCGGCGGCCGCGCCTTGGGGAAGCTGCAGGCGCCCGTCACCCCCGCCAGCGCGGCCGTCGTCGCCAGGCGCAGGAAATCCCGCCGGTCGGGACCAGAGGCCGGCTCGCGGCTCAATGCCGCCAGTCCTGGTAGCGATAATAGGCACCGACGATGGGCAGGAACCAGGGCGGCCCGACATGACCGGGGATGGCAGGCCAGTCGAGCCCGGCCAAGGGATTTGCTGACGCGTCGCCGCCCATCACGCGGGCCATGCGTTCACCCATCAGCACCGACATCTGGGTGCCGTGGCCGCTGAAGCCGGCGGCGAAATACAGGCCGTTACGCTCGCCCGCCCGCGGCAGCCGGTCCATGGTCATGTCGACGATACCGCCCCAGGTATAATCGATCGGCGTATCGCGCAGCGCCGGAAAGACGCGCTCCAGACCGGCGCGCAGGATTTCCCCGCTCTTGAGATCGCTGCTCGGGCTCGACAGCGCGAAGCGAGCGCGGCCGCCGAAGATGAGCCGATCGTCAGCGGTGAGGCGGAAGAAATTGCCGACATTGCGCGTGGTCGTGCAGTTGCGGCGGCCCGGCATCGCCCGCGCCGCCGCTTCGCGCCCGAGCGGCGCCGTGGCGATGATAAAGCTGCCGATCGGAACTATCCGGCGGCGCAGCCAGCCGAAGGGTCCGCGCATCGACGCGCCGGTGGCGAGCAATAGCTGATCAGCCTCGATCACGCCGCGCGCGCAGGTGATCCGGTACCGGCCGCCGAGGCGATCGAGCGCCGTGACGCCGGCCTGCTCAAAAAGCCGTGCACCGTGACGGGCGGCGGCGGCGGCGAGACCGGCAGCGAAGCGCCCCATGTGAAGCGAGGCGCTGCGCGGAAAGACGATACCGCCGTAAAAGGCATCCGATCCGATCTCCGAGGCCAGCTCAGCCCGCGAGAGGAGGCGAAGATCCGGCTCCACCTCGCGCGCCAGCACTTCAGCGGCGCGCGCCAGCTTGGCGCCATGTTCCGGCTTGTCCGCCAGCTTGAGCTTGCCGTTGCGGACGAAATCGCAGGCAATGCCTTCCTCGGCGACGATCGCCTCGACCCGATCCACCGCCTCGTCAAAGGCACGATAAAGGGCTGATGCGCGCTCCATGCCGAGCCGGGCCGCCAGCGCGCCGAGATCGCCCGCCAGCCCGTTGTTGCACTGGCCACCATTGCGCCCCGAGGCTTCGCACGCAATCTGCCCTGCCTCCAGCAGCACGACATTGGCCCCCGCCATCGCCAGCGCGCGCGCGGCGGCCAGTCCGGTGAATCCGCCGCCGATGACGACGCAGTCGGCGCGCGCCGGCAACGGATCGGCGGCCCCACCGGCGAAGCGGGGGGCGGTCTCCAGCCAATAGGATTCGAGCGTCGTCAAGAAATTCGCTGCCCCGGCAAAACCGATATCGGGATGTTGTCGGCCCGCCGGTCGGCATTGTCCCCCTCGAAGCGGCTTCGGGCAAGGCGCGTCGTGCCAATCTCGCGCGGCAAACGGCAGGGATTGCCGTCCCAACCGCTCACCGGCCCGCGGCCCAGTTCTTCAGGTCGGTAGCGCTGAGCCGTCCCTCGACGGAGGCGATCAGCTTTTCGCCCATCAGCGGGCCGAACTTGAACATCTGACCATCGCAATTGCCAACGGCGATGGTCCGCCCCTCGGTTTCGACATGGAATTCACGGGTCGCGTCCATGGTATAATAGCCGATCTGAAGGCGCAGCGGCCGGTACTGGTCGATATCGTGCACGAAGCGGCCAAAGCCTGCGAGGATATCCTTCTCCTCGCCCGGCTTGCCCGCCCAGCCCTCCTCGTCCGGCCGGCCCGGGCGACGGTGCGCGCCATAGCCGAATTTGAGCTGCGTGCCCTCGACCCCGGGAAGTGTGTAGCCGCCATTGTCCCCGAACGCGACGAGCGCGGGTCCCTCGTTCCAGGCCCCGGCATAAGTCGCGGGCGGTTCGACATAGCATAATGCCTGTCGGATCACGGGAAGACCGGCAAAGGACGGCCACAACCCGCCGCACCAGGCGCCGGTCGAGACGATCATTGAGTCGCCACGGATATGGGTGCCGTCGGCAAGAGTCGCCGCGGCCGTGCCCGGATCGATCGCGACCACCTCGGCTTCCGGCATCATCGTGACACCCAGGGTTTCGACCAGGCGCGCCAGATCCCTGACGATGCGATCGGCGAACAGCGGGCCGCCGGGCCCGGCCATGACCCCGAAGGACTGCGGCAGGAGCTTGTATTGGGGGCAGAGCTTCGCGGTCTCGGCGCGATCGAGCACCCGGTGCGGCAGCCCGACCTCACGGAACGCAGCGAGCGTGCGGTGGACATAGTCCCCTTCCGTCTCGGCGATGGCGATGGCGCCGGTGTCGACGAAATGAGTCGCGCCGATTTCCACCCAGAGCCGGTCCCACGCGGCGAAGGCTTCGGTTACCATGCGGGTGTATCCGGCCGCCGCGCCATAATGATAGCGGATCATCCGGTGCGAATCCCAGGAGGCCTGATGCGGATTCGGGATCGGGCCGCGCTCGATCAGCACCACCTCATGGCCACCCCTGGCCGCCGCGCGCGCTGCCGAGAGGCCGACCACACCTGCGCCGATGACGATGACCCGTGCCAACTCCGCCCATTCCTTGCCGCGTGGAAACCTGTCTCGAGAAGCTAGAGCATAAATATCGGCAGGAAGTTGCGGATCGTGCCGGCTTTCCGATGGAATACCATGCCGAGGTGGCGGTCCGCAGCAGCGAATGCTTGGCGCCAGCGTCTAGAGCATTGTCATGACGAACAAGGACAGCATGATCGTGCAAGCACCTGAAGGAGATTCTCGGATGGCCAGTCTGCCGGACAACCGGCTTCAGCTGCGGCCCATGTCGGACCACGACGTGGCCGCGGTGCATGCTCTATCCAAAGCCGAGCAATGGCCGCATCGCAGCGAGGATCTCTCGAGCATGCTGGCGCTTGGCTCCGGACTGGTCGCCGAGATGGGCGGAAAGATCGTCGCGACCACCATGTGGTGGCCCTGCGGCGAGGACATGACGTCGCTCGGCATCGTCATCGTCGCGCGTACCCATCGCGGCGCCGGGCTGGGGCGCATCATCATGGAGGCGGCGCTGGAGCGGATCGGCGACCGCAGCGTGATCCTCAACGCAACCGAGGACGGCCTGCCGCTCTATCGCAAGCTGGGCTTTAACGGCATCTCCGAGATCCTCCAGCATCAGGGCGCATCCTTCTCGGCGCCGCTGGTGCCGCTCGAGGCAGGTGAACGCATCAGGCCGCTCGGCGCGAGCGACGACGAACGAGTCGATGCGCTGGTCGAGGCGGCGACCGGCCTGCATCGCCCCGAAGCGATCGCAGCCCTGCTGGTGAAGGGGCACGGCCTGGTGCTCGATCGCGAGGGCGAGCTCACCGGGTTTGCGCTGTTCAGGCGATTCGGGCGCGGTTATGTGATCGGCCCGGTCGTGGCGCCGGACCTCGAGCGGGCCAAGGCGCTCATCGCCCAATGGCTCGGCATGCGCAGCGGCGAGTTCACCCGCCTTGATATCGTCGGCGGCACCAAGCTCGGTGAATGGCTGGAGAATCTCGGCATCATCCGCGTCGGCCGCGTCGTCACGATGGTGCGCGGGCGCGCACCGGTTCCGACCGGAAACCTGCGCTCCTTTGCGATCGCCAGCCAGGCGCTGTGCTGATGCCCCGCATCCCGGAGATCGAGGACTCGGCGCTCTTCGTCGAATCCGTGCTGATCGGCGGTCGCTGGCAAGCGGCTGCCTCCGGTGCCACGCTGGATGTCGCCGATCCGGCGACCGGCCTCGTTATCGGCACCGTGCCGAGTTGCGATGCCGCGGATGCTGGGGCCGCCATCGACGCAGCTTCCGCCGCGCTGGCGGGCTGGAAACGGCGCACCGCGGACGAGCGGGCGACCATCCTCGAACGCTGGCACGATCTCATGCTCGCCGCCGCCCCTGATCTTGCGCGGATCATGACCGCCGAGCAGGGTAAGCCGCTCGCCGAGGCGGAAGGCGAGATTCGCTATGCCGCCTCGTTCGTAAAATGGTTCGCGGCCGAAGGACGGCGCGTTTCGGGCCACGATATTCCTGCGCCGACGCCGGACCGCCGTATCCTGGTGACCAAGGAGCCGGTCGGGGTCTGTGCGATCATCACGCCCTGGAACTTCCCCGCCGCGATGATCACCCGCAAGATCGCGCCCGCGCTCGCGGCAGGCTGTACGGTGGTGGTGAAGCCTTCCGAACTCACCCCTTTTTCAGCCTTGGCGCTTGTCGCCCTTGCCGAACGCGCGGGCGTGCCGGCGGGCGTGGTCAATATCATCACCGGCCTCCCGGAAGGCGTCGGAGGCGTGCTGACCGCCAGCCCCGCGGTCCGCAAATTGTCCTTCACCGGCTCAACCCGTGTCGGCGCGCTGCTGATGCGCCAATCCTCGGACACGCTGAAGCGGCTCAGCCTGGAGCTCGGCGGCAACGCACCTTTCATCGTGTTCGACGATGCCGATATCGAGCTGGCGGTGGCCGGCGCAATGATCAGCAAGTTCCGCAATGCCGGGCAGACCTGCGTCTGCGCCAATCGCATCCTGGTCCAGGACGGCATCCATGATCGCTTCGTCACTCGACTCGGTGAGGCTGTTCGTGCGCTGAAGGTCGGGGACGGCCGATGGAACGGCACCACGATCGGTCCGTTGATCAACGAGGCCGCGACCGCCAAGGTCGCTGCCCATGTCGACGATGCGTTGGCCAGAGGGGCGACGATCGTCGCCACTCCGGCCGACGCGGCACGGGGCGCATGCTTCTCCTCCCCGGTGCTCCTGACCGGCGCCACGCCCGATATGCGGCTCGCCAGCGAGGAAACCTTCGGCCCGGTCGCGCCCGTCTTCCGCTTTCGCGACGAAGAGGAAGCGGTGATGCTCGCCAACGCCACACCGTTCGGGCTGGCGAGCTATTTCTATACTGACGACCTCCACCGTGCCTGGCGGGTCGGCGAGGCGCTTGAGTTCGGCATGGTTGCCCTCAATACCGGGGCGATCGCCATGGAGATGGCCCCGTTCGGCGGGATCAAGGCGTCCGGGCTCGGGCGCGAGGGCGGCCGCGAGGGCATCGAGGAATATCTGGAGCTCAAGGCGTTCCACTGGGGCGGCCTCAAGCTCAACAATCGTGAGAGAGAGCAGGCATGACGGGCAAGCGCCACTATCGCATCGCCGTCATCCCCGGCGACGGCATCGGCAACGAGGTAATGCCCGAGGGCATCCGTGCGCTCGAGGCGGCCGCGAAAGCGGGCGGCTTCACGGTTGAGCAGCAATGGCACGACTTTGCCTGCTGCGACTATTATGCCCGCCACGGCATGATGATGCCGGAGGACTGGAAGGCCCGGATCGGTGACGTCGACGCGATTTTCTTCGGCGCGGTCGGCTGGCCTGACACCGTGCCGGATCACGTCTCCCTATGGGGTTCGCTGATCCAGTTCCGTCGCGAATATGATCAATATGTGAATCTGCGCCCGGTCCGGTTGATGCCGGGGGTCCCCTGCCCGCTTGCCGGCCGCAAGCCGGGCGACATCGATTTCATGGTCGTGCGCGAGAATACCGAGGGTGAATATTCGGCGATCGGGGGCATCGCCTTCCCGGGCACATCCCGGGAGATCGTCATGCAGGAGACGGTGATGACCCGTCACGGCACCGACCGGATCCTGCGCTACGCGTTCGATCTCGCGCAGCAGCGGCCGAAGCGGCACCTCACTTCAGCCACCAAGTCGAACGGCATCGCCATCACCATGCCGTGGTGGGACGGGCGGGTCGAGGAGATGGCAAAGGCCTATCCGGACGTCCGCACCGATAAATATCATATCGACATCCTCGCTGCACAGTTCGTGATGAACCCCGACCGGTTCGATGTGGTCGTCGCGTCCAACCTGTTCGGCGACATCCTGTCGGATCTGGGGCCGGCCTGCACGGGCACGATCGGCATCGCACCCTGCGGCAACATCAATCCCGACCGCTCGGTGCCCTCGCTGTTCGAACCGGTCCATGGTTCGGCCCCCGACATCGCCGGCCAGGGAATCGCCAATCCCGTTGGCCAGATCTGGTCGGCCGCGATGATGCTGGAGCATCTGGGCGAAGGTGAGGCCGCTGCCGCGATCGTGCGCGGAATCGAGAAGGTGCTGGTCGACGCCGCCGGCCGGACCCGGGATCTGGCCGGCTCGGCCTCGACCGCCGAGTGCGGCAAGGCGATCGCCGACACGATCGGCTGACCCGGAAGCTCTCGGCAGATTATGCCGTGCTCCTCGCGACTACGGCAGAGGTGGCTGTCGCCGACGGGTCGATCGGCCTCTGCCGTTGGTGGCGACCGCTATGATGGGTCCAACAATTTCAAGGCGGGCCCATGCAGTCGAACTCCCTTATCGAAAGCGATCGCAACCATCTCATCCATCCGGTGAGCGCCTATCGGGCGCATGAAAAACGCGGCGCGACCATCCTCACGCGCGGTGACGGCATGTACCTCACCGACAGTGAAGGGCACCGTTTGCTGGACGCCTTTGCCGGCCTGTGGTGCGTCAATATCGGCTATGGCCAGGAGAGCGTGGTGGCCGCAGCCGCCGAGCAGATGCGCCAGCTACCCTATGCGACCGGCTATTTCTCCTTTGCCAGCGAGCCCACGATCCGGCTCGCCGAGCGGCTGGCGGAACTGTCGCCGCCCGGCCTGAACAGGGTCTATTTCACGCTTGGCGGGTCGGATGCGGTGGATTCGGCGATCCGCTTCATCACCCATTATTTCAACGCCACCGGACGGCCGACCAAGAAGCACATGATCGCGCTCGACAAGGGCTATCACGGCTCTTCGAGCAATGGCGCCGGAATCACGGGCCTCCCGGCCTTCCACCGCCAGTTCGACCTGCCGCGTTTCTGGCAGCACCATATTCCGGCGCCCTATCCCTATCGCAGCCCGGTCGGCGACGATCCGCGGGCGGTGATCGATCTTTCGGTCGCCCAGCTCCGCGCCAAGGTGGAGGAAATCGGGGCCGAGAATGTCGCTGCCTTTTTCGCTGAACCGGTGCAGGGATCGGCCGGCGTGATCGTGCCGCCGCGCGGCTGGCTGAAAGCGATCCGGGAGACATGCCGGGAGCTCGATATCCTCTTCGTCGTCGACGAGGTCATCACCGGCTTCGGGCGTACCGGGCCGCTGTTCGCGTGCGAGACCGAAGGTGTTTCGCCCGACCTGATGACGATCGCGAAGGGCCTGACCGCCGGCTACGCACCGATGGGCGCGGTGCTGATGAGCGAGGATGTCTATGCCGGGATCGCCGATGGCCCCGACAATCACTTGCCGATCGGCCACGGCTTCACCTATTCGGGCCACCCGGTCAGCGCCGCGGTCGCGCTCGAAGTACTGAGCCTGTATCTTCAGGGCGGCATCCTCGCCAATGGCCAGGCGCGCGCGCCGCAGCTGCTCGCCGGCCTGCAGGCACTCGGCGATCATCCGCTGGTCGGCGATATCCGCGCTGCGGGCATGCTGGCGGGGCTCGAACTGGTCCGCGACAAGGCAGGCAAGACCCGTTTCGATCCGGCGACTCAGATTTCGGATCGCCTGACGACCGCCGGTTACCGCAACGGCATCATCTTCCGCGCCTTCGCGGACGGCACCATCGGGCTCGCGCCCGCGCTCAGCTGTACCGAGGCGGAGATGGATATCCTCCTGACTCGGCTGCGCCAGACGCTTGACGAGGTCGTCGATCAGCCTGAGGTGCGGCAGGTCCTTGCTTAATGCCTTGCACATAGGAACGATGCAGCAGAAGATTCTGTCATGACCCTTGGTCCGAAACTCGACCGGCTGGATTTCAAGATCCTCGCGCAGCTTCAGCGCAACGGCCGGATCACGAATGTCGACCTGGCCGATGCCGTCGGCCTGTCGCCCAGCCCATGCCTCTCTCGGGTGAAGCGGCTGGAAAAGGCCGGCTATATCACCGGCTATGGCGCGCATATCGAACTGGCGAAACTCGGGTCGACGCTCACCGTTTTCACGCAGGTCACGCTGAAGGACCATCGCACTCAGGACTTCTCGAAGTTCGAGCAGCGCGCGCGCAACGTCGACGAGATCATCGAATGCCATCTCGTCAGCGGCGGCTATGATTATCTGCTGAAGTTCATGACCCGCGATGTCGCGCATTATCAAGGCGTCATCGAGGAAATCCTCGAAGGCGGCTTCGGCATCGAGAAATATTTCAGCTTCATCGTGATCAAATCGCCGATCATCAAACGCTACGATCCGATCGAGACATTGTTCGAGGACAAGCTCCACTGAGCTGTCGCCAGGAAACAAGGGAATAGCCATGCGCCTCGACCTCGCGCCGATCGAAGCGCTGGTGCCCGACCTCGCGGCCTTCCGGCGTGACATTCACGCCCATCCCGAACTGGGTTTTCGGGAGCACCGCACCGCAGGCCTGATCGCGGACGAGCTGAGGCGAATCGGGCTCGATGTGACCACCGGAATCGGGGGCACCGGGGTGGTGGGCGTTCTCAAAAAGGGCATGTCGGATCGTTCGCTCGGATTGCGCGCCGACATGGACGCGCTGCCGTTCGAGGAAGAGACGGGGCTGCCCTATGCCAGTCGGTACAAA
The DNA here is from genome assembly GCF_039522915.1 of Sphingomonas oligophenolica. Lineage (NCBI taxonomy): Bacteria > Pseudomonadati > Pseudomonadota > Alphaproteobacteria > Sphingomonadales > Sphingomonadaceae > Sphingomonas > Sphingomonas oligophenolica. The sequence goes on along the minus strand of NZ_BAAAEH010000065.1, from coordinate 19,987 downwards.
GGCGCCTTTCACGGCTGCGGCCATGACGGTCATGTTGCCATGCTGCTTGGCGCGGCGCGGCACCTCGCTGCGGAAGGCGGCTTTTCCGGCACGATCAACTTCATTTTCCAGCCGGCCGAGGAAGGACAGGGCGGCGCGCGCGAGATGATCCGCGACGGCCTGTTCGATCGCTTCCCCTGCGAGCGGGTCTTCGCCCTGCATAACTGGCCTGATTTACCCGCCGGCAGTATCCGCACACGCGCCGGGCCGATCATGGCCTCGGCAGACAGGTTCGAGATTTGCATCACCGGCAAGGGCGGGCACGCAGCGCTGCCCCACCAGACGCCTGATGCGATCCTCGCCGCCAGCGACCTCGTGCTGCAGTTGAACTCGATCGTATCGCGCCGGGTTCCGGCGACAGAGGCCGCCGTGCTCTCGGTCACCCAGATCGCGGGCGGCCACGCCCATAACGTCATCCCGGCGACCGTCAGGCTGATGGGAACCGTCCGCACGTTCAATCCGCTGGTCCAGGACCGGATCGAAGCGTCGATCCGGACGATGGCGCAAGGCGTCTCGCTCTCGACGGAAACTGAGATTTCGGTCGACTATGATCGCTACTATCCGGCGACGATCAACGACGCCGCGTCCGCCGCGGCGGCACTCGCGGCGGCCGCGACCGTTTGCGAGGATGTCGCCATCGCACCGGATCCCGCCTTCACGTCGGAGGATTTCTCCTTCATGCTCCAGGCTCGGCCTGGTGCCTATATCTGGCTCGGACAGGGCGCGCCGGATAAATCGGCACCGCTTCACCATCCGCGCTACGACTTCAACGATGATGTCATCAGCCTCGGGATAGGATGCTTCGTCGCGCTGGCCCGGCAGGAATTGCCGGCATTCTGACGAAACGCCGGAATCCCCGATCCGGCATTTAATGCGTCCGGTAGCCGCTTTTTCAACCGGCTAGGCAAGCGTGGCGTGTCAGTTCGCAATAAAATTCCATTTCCCGCGCTCATACTGACGCTGCCGGAACGGTTCTTTAGAGGAAGCGGCAAGATCGACACCCGGATTGCAGCGGGCGCCGAACAAATGCTGCAAATCGACGACCGCGGAGGACGGCCAAGCATTCACCTAAAGGGGGATTACATAAATGCCTTTCTCCATCATGAAAACACGAACCAGCCTGCTCTGCACCGCCGCTCTGGCCGTGTGCGCCGCCGCCCCCGCCTTTGCCCAGACGGACCCCGCTCCTGCCCCCGCGGCGTCCGACGAAAGCGGCGACGTCAGGGTCGTCGCGCAGCGGCAGCAATATGTCGGCACCGTACCCGCCAAGGACGTCCCGCAGAACATCGTGACGCTGAGCGGTGCGACGCTTGAGGCCGCCGGAATCACCCGCTTGTCGGATGCGCTGGATCTCGTCAGCGGCGTCGCACGGCAAAACAGCTATGGCGGGCTGTGGGATGGCTTTGCGGTTCGCGGCTTTGCCGGCGACATCAACGTGCCGAGCGGCTTCCTCGTCAACGGCTTCAACTATGGCCGCGGCTTTGGCGGCCCGCGCGACGTCTCCGGCGTGGAACGGATGGACGTGCTGAAGGGCCCGACCTCCGCTCTGTTCGGCCGCGGCGAGCCGGGTGGCACCATCAATATCATCACCAAGAAGCCGCAGTTCGATCCCGCGGGCAGTGTGATGTTCCAGGGCGGTAGCTACAATAATTTCCGCGCGGAAGCCGACTATACCACGCCGCTCACGGGCGGGCTGGCGGTCCGCCTCAATGGCGCGTTCGAGGATGCGGACAGTTTCCGCGATACGGTCCACACCAGGAAATATACCGTCTCGCCGTCCGCTCTATGGAACATCGCAGACCATACGAGCCTCTCCTATCAATTCTCCTATACCCATCAGGAAATCCCGTTCGACCGCGGTGTCGTTGCGTTCGGCGGCAAGCTCGGAATCGTTCCTGTGTCACGCTTTCTCGGTGAGCCGGGCGACGGGCCGACCAAGACCAATGATTATGGCCATCAGTTGCAATTTCAGCATGATTTCAGCGATAAATGGGGCATCCTGCTCGGTGCCGGCTACCGCACGACCGACCTGGAAGGCTTTGGCGAGACGCCGGAACTCGTCGCGTCGCGCCAGCCTTTCTTCACCGATGGACGGACGCTCGCCCGGCAGCGCCGCTACACCAAGTACAATACCAAGGATCTTGTCCTGCGCGGTGAGATCAACGGCGAGTTCGATACTTTCGGCCTCACCCATCATGTCCTGATCGGCGCGGACTATGACGAATTCAAGTTCAACAACTATCAAACGCGATATCGCCCGCCCGCACTCTCGTCGAATCCGACTTTCGCCCAGCAGAATGCGATCGACATCTATAATCCTGTCTATGCGACCGCCGCCGCGCTGCCGGTGCCGAACAGCCTCGTCTTCAACCAGTATGAGGTCGACAAGACCTGGGGTGTCTATCTTCAGGACCAGATCGACGTCACCGAGCAGATCAAGATCCGCCTCGGCGGCCGCTACGACAATTTCACCCAGTCCATCCTGAATCGGGTGAGTGGCGCAACGACCCCTCAGCACCCCGATGCGTTCAGCCCGCAAGTCGGCATCGTGTACGAGCCGACAAAAACGCTCTCGGTCTATTTCAGCTATGGCAAGGGCTTCCGCGCCAATACCGGTGTCGATTTCGGCGGAACGCCCTTTGCCCCGGAGAAGACCGAATCCTACGAGGTCGGCGCCAAATATGTTACGCCCGACCACCGGGTCACCGCATCCGTCGCCTTGTTCAAGATGAAGAAGGACAACATCATCACTGCCGATCCCGTGCATTCAGGCTATGTGATCGCGATCGGCACGGCGGAGAGCAAGGGTGTCGAGTTCGACCTCACTGCCAAGCTGCCCTATGATTTCCGCCTGATGGGCAATTTCGCCTATGTCGACGCCTATTCGACTTCGTCAGTGCTCGATCCCGATTTCGGAAAGGTCGTGGCCATCGGCGACCCGCTGATCAACATCCCCGCCTATAGCGGGAACGTCATTCTATTCAAAGACTTCTCCATCGTGGGCAAGGCTTCCAGCCTCGGCGTCGGGGTCAATTATGTAGACAAAAGGCTCGGCGAGACCGGTACGAAATTCACCCTGCCTTCCTACGCGCTGGTCCGCATACTCGCCTCGACCCACCTCACGGACCGTCTCGAGCTGAGCGGCGAGGTGAACAACCTGTTCGACAAGACCTGGTACGCGAACAGCTATGCGGCCTTGTGGGTCCAACCCGGCGCGCCGCGGACATTCACGGCGCGCTTGCGCTACAAATTCTGATCGACGGGGCGCCGTCCTCCTCCGGGAGGGCGGCACCCTTTTCCCGGGCTGCGTTTTGCGGCGTATCGCGAGTGCCCGGCCTGGCGCGATCCTCGTTCAAGGCGGAACGATCTTCAGGAAACCCTGTGCCGCGCCGGCGGAGCGGGCCGCGGGCGCGAGTGAAATCCGCCGCGCCGCCGGTGCGTTGCGATCGCCGATTGCGCCATCGGCATTTCCTGCGGCGCACCGGCCGGCCACCCCGTCGGACCGGCCCTCATGGCACGAACAGGACATGAGTCCGCACTCCTGTCCCTTGCCGAAGGACTCGAAGATCTCATCAAGCACCCCGTCGGAAGCTGAGACGCTCCTTCATATCGGCGATGAGGTCCGGGGCAGGCTATGGGCCGACATGCTTCCCGCGCTCGTGCCGGGTCTCAGGGTCAGGCAATGGCCGGACCTGGGCGATCCGCGCGAGATCCGCTATCTCGCCGCCTGGACCATCCCGCCGGGCCTGATGACAGACCTGCCCGATCTCGGCTTCGCCCTGTCGATCGGGGCCGGTGTCGACCAGCTCGACATCGGGGCTATTCCGGTGGCGGTGCCGCTACTGCGCATGGCCGAGAACGCGATCGCCGACGGCATGATCGAATATGTCACCATGGCGGTTCTGATGCTCCACCGCGATATGCCGCATTATCTTGCGGAACAGGCAGCCGCGCACTGGAGTCCGCGCCGACGCATCGCCGCCGCCGAGCGGCGCATCGGGGTGATGGGAACGGGCATGCTCGGCAGTGCTGTGCTGGAACGCCTTGCCTGCTTCGGTTTCGCCCTGTCCGGCTGGAGCCGATCCCCCAAGGACATGCCAGGCGTGCGTTGCCACGCCGGCACGGAAGAGCTGCCCGCTTTCCTGGCCGAGCTCGATATCCTGATTTGCCTGCTGCCGCTCACGCCGGAAACGCGCGACATTCTCGCCGGGCCCGTCTTCCGGCAATTGCCGCGCGGCGCCGCGGTCATCAATGCAGGTCGCGGAGGCCACCTGGTAGCGGCCGACCTGCTCGCCGCACTCGACAGCGAGCATCTCTCGGCCGCCATTCTCGACGTTACCGATCCCGAGCCTTTGCCGGCGGATCATCCCTTCTGGTGCCATCCGCGCGTCCTGCTCACGCCGCATGTGGCGAGCAGCACGGATCCGGCGACAGCGGCACATTTCGTCGCTGACGCGATCCTCCGGCATCGCGAGGGGAAGTCGCTGCCGGGCCTCGTCGATCGGGCGGCGGGCTATTGAACCGATGCCGACAGCGACAATATGCTCGCCCGATTGAGCGCTCCCCGACCGGGAATGAACTTGCTCTCCCGCCGCGAAGGACCTTTCCCGAGGGGACATGGCCCGCTGCGACGTAGTAGAGGGAAGAGCAAGGAGATCATCAATGGACGATATCGACGCCTGGCTGGGCACGGCAGCTGCGCGCACCGCGGCGCCGCTTTCGACGTCGGCGGTCGAAGCGCTGGACCGGCGCATTGGGTCCGAGGCCGACCCGGCATCGTTCGTGTCGCGCCGCGATGGCCGGCGGGCGATGGTCACCGCCGCCATCGCCGCGCTTGTCGGCTTCGCCGGAAGCGGCACCATCGCGAGCGAGGCGTTCGCGCAGCCTCGGGCGACATGGGTCGCGGCACCATCGCCGTCTTCCCCGTTCGGCTTGCTGGTTGGCCGGTGATGCCCGGCCGTTCCGGACGTTTTCCCCTGTCTTCGGCGGTTGTCGGCGGCCTTCTCGGCATCATCGTCGCGGGCTCGCTCGCCTTCGGCTGGCATATGCTGCACCACCCCCAGACCGATTTGCACGACATGCTCCACCAGGCCGTCCCTCTCGACGCTCAGGAACGCACGGTCCTCGACGCCAGGGAGAGCGCCTTCATCGCGCGCCGCACCGAGATCGAGACCCGCATGCGCGCGGCCAATGGCCGCCTCGCGGACGCCATCGCCGCCGATCCCCGCTGGTCACCGGAGGTCGAAGCCGCCACGCAACAGGTCGAACAGGCCGCAGGTGATCTTCAGCGCGCGACTTTGGTCCATGTCTTCGAGATGCGGGCAGGCCTGAAGCCGGAGCATCGCGCCGCCTATGATCGAGTGCTCGTCGCCGCCCTTCGACGCGGCTCCCGGTGAGTGAGGGCGAAAACGACAGCACGCTCGCCAGGCGCTCCCGTGAAGGCGATCGGCGCGCATTCGGTCTTCTGATGCGCCGCCATGGGTCTGCCCTGGCGCAGACCGCGCGCAGCTTCGGCCTGCCCGAGACCGATGTCGACGACGCCGTGCAGGAGAGTTTCGTGGCGGCATGGCGCGCGCTTGGCGACTACGACACCGCCCGCCCTTTTCGGGCATGGCTGTTCCGGATCGCCATCAACAAGATACGCGATCTGCAGCGGCATCGCCGCGTCCGCCGCTTTCTCTTCGGCGCGATCGGGCTGGATGACGCCGATCCCCACCATCTGAGCGACGGGATGCCCGATCCGGAGCGACACGCGATGGCGCGAGGCGATCTGGCCAGAACCACGGCCCTGCTCCGGAAACTGGATGGAGACCTGCGCGAAGCGATCGTGCTGACCGCGATCGTGGGACTGACCCAGGCCGAAGCCGCGATTGCGCTCGGCATCACCGACAAGGCCGTCGAAGGCCGGGTCGGCCGCGCGCGCCGCAAGCTTTCGCTGTTGCTCGAACAATAGATCGGAAAAATTCGCCTGGTCCCGAGGGGGAGCCGCGACTGGCCGCGTAGCATGACAGTCGGCGCTGTTCGACATCATCGCGTCTGCAGGGGCCCAGATCATTCCCACTCATCGCTTCATGCGCCGTGCCGTGGCGGCAGCGTTGCTTGCCTCCTGCACCAGTCCGGCGCTGGCCGACCCGGCGCCCTCATATGCGCAGCTTCTGCGCCAGGCACTGGCGAACGCGCCGGCCATTGCCGAGCAGGCAGCCAATGTCAGGGCAGCTCAAGCTGAGGCGCGGCAATCTCGCGCCATGCCGAATCCCATGGTCGAGGCGGTCGCCGAGAATCTGGCGATTCCCCAGACGGCCGGCAGCGGCGCCGAACGGCAGACGACCTTCACCATCACCCAGCCCCTCGAGATCGGCGGCAAGCGGTCGGCGCGCATTGCCGCCGGGGAAGGCAATCTGACCACAGCCCAGGCGCGCGATCGCCAGGCGCGAATCGCCTTCGCGGCGGATCTGGCGATCGCCTATGCAACTGCCGAGGCGATGCAGGACCGCCAGAAGCTGGCGGCGGACGATCTCGGCCGCGCCAGGGAGGATCTTCGCGCTGCGCGCGCGCTGGTCACGGCCGGCAAGGAAGCCGATCTCAGGATCACCCAGGCGAACGCAAGCGTCGCCGCGGCGATCGCCGCCGAGGAGGCCGCTGCCGCCGACACTTTCGAGGCGCTCGAGCGCCTGTCCGCCATGGCGGGTGCTGCGACACCCTATACCTGCATCGACCGGTCATTGCTTGCGGTCGCGGCGCCGAAGCGGGTGGCAGTCGGCCCGACGCTCGACGATCCGCCTGCGGTGGCGACAGCCGTGGCCGAGCGCAATGCGCTCGCAGCTCAGGTCCGGATCGAGCAGAAGCGGTCTATCCCCGATATCGGCCTCAGTGCCGGTCTGCGCCGGTTCCAGGGCAATGGCGACAGCGCGCTTGTCGTCGGCGTCTCGGCGACCATCCCGCTGTTCGACCGCAACCGGGGCAATATTGCCGCGGCCCGCGAGCGCGCGAACGCAGCCGATGCGCGACTCGCCGCTGCCCGGCTGGAAGCCGGCGCCGCCCGACGCGTTGCCGCCGCACGGGTCGCGGCGGCGACCGGCCGGCTCGATGCCGCCAATCAGGGCGAGGCCGCAGCCGAGGAAGCCTATCGCCTCGGTCGCATCGGCTATGACGCGGGCAAGATTCCGCTGCTCGAGCTGCTGACCATCCGCCGGGCGCTGACCGAGGCGCGCGCACTGACGATCGATGCCCGTCTCGGACGGGTTCGGGCGCTTGCCGCGCTTGCACAGGCCGACGGTCAAATCGCGTTTGGAGACTGAGAGAATGGACGACAGCCCCCGGCCGAACAACTGGCCGATGATGATCGGAATCGCGGCCGTAGCCGGGCTCGCCGGTTTCGGCGCGTCCTATGTGGTAGGCACAGGCACGAAGCCGGCCCCGGCACCGGCCACCGCCCCCGACAAGACCGGGCCGGTGGAGGTCAGGATACCGGCCGCGTATCTTGCTTCGGCCGGAATTGCCGTCGAGCCTGTCGGATCGGGTGGGCCGAGCGCCGAGATCGCCGCGCCAGCGACGGTCACGTCCACGCCGACCGGCGAGGCGGTGGTAGTGGCAAGGGCATCCGGTACCATCACCCGCGTCAATCACCGGCTCGGCGATCCGGTGCGCGCCGGCGAGGTGCTGGCCCTGGTCGACAGCCTCGACGCGGCCTCGATGTCCGCCGACCGCAGCGTCGCCGCCGCGAAGGCCGACCTTGCGCGCAAGACTTATGCCCGCGAGTCCGGACTGTATCGCCAGGGCGTAACACCGCGGCAGGACATGGAGGCAGCGCAGTCAGCGCTTGCCGTCGCCAACGCAGAGGCGCAGCGCGCATCGGCCATTGCCCGCGCTGCCGGCGTCGCCGGCAATGGTCGCTCGGTCGTGGTGGTCGCGCCCATCTCAGGCAGAATCACCGCTGGAGCCGCCATGCTCGGCGCGTTCGTCCAGCCTCAGGCGGAGCTGTTCCGCATTGCCGATGCCGGCGCCGTGCAGGTCGAGGCGGCGGTGCCCGCCGCCGACGCACGCCGCATCATGCCCGGCGACACGGCGACGATCATCAGCGGCCGCGGAGCGCCGATCGATGCCACGGTCCGGTCGGTTACGCCGACCGTCGCGGGCGCGACCCAGGCAGCGACCGTCATCCTCATCCCGACAACGGGCGCCGGTCAGTTCATCGCCGGTGAAGGCGTCCAGGTCAGGATCCGCGTGCGCGGCGACGGCAGCGCTGTAAGCCTTACCGTTCCCGAGGATGCGGTACAGAATATCGACGGCCGCGACGTGCTGTTCGTCCGTACCGCGACCGGATTTGTCGCGCGACCGGTGCTGGTCGGCACCCGGAGCGGGGGCATCGCGCAGATCGTCTCGGGCATCCGTGCCGGCGAGCGGGTCGCGACGCGCAATGCCTTTCTCGTCAAGGCCGACATGATCAAGAGCGCCGGCGAGGAAGAAGAATGATCGGCGGCCTCCTCGACGGTGCCGTCCGGTCGCGCTGGCTCATCCTGCTCCTGACCGCCATCATTGCGGGCGTCGGGGCATGGCAGCTCAATCTGCTGCCGATCGACGTGACGCCCGACATCACCAACAAGCAGGTGCAGATCAATACGATCGTGCCGACCTTGAGCCCGCTCGAGGTCGAAAAGCGCGTCACCTATCCGATCGAGACCGCGCTGTCGGGCCTTGCCGGAGTCGAGAGCACGCGTTCCTTCTCGCGCAACGGCTTCAGCCAGGTCACCGCAGTCTTCAAGGAGAGCGCCGACCTGTATTTCATGCGTCAACAGGTCACCGAGCGGCTGAACCAGGCGCGCGCAAGCCTCCCCGATGGCGTCCAGCCCCAGATGGGTCCCGTCTCGACCGGTCTGGGCGAGATCTTCCACTACAGCGTCGAATATCGCTTTCCCGACGGCAAGGGCGCGCCGCGCAGCGACGGAAAGCCGGGCTGGCAGCGCGACGGCAGCTTCCTGACCGATGAAGGCGCCCTGCTCACCACCAAGGTCGCCAAGCTCGCCTATCTGCGCACCGTGCAGGACTGGATCGTCCGCCCGCAGCTGCGCACCGTCCCCGGCGTCGCCGATGTCGATTCGCTCGGCGGCTATGTGAAGGAATATGTCGTCCAGCCCGACACGGCGAAACTCGCCGCCTACGGTATTTCCTATTCGGATCTCGCGACGGCGCTCGAAGACGCCAACCTATCGGTCGGCGCCGACTATATCCGCCGCTCCGGCGAGGCCTATCTCGTCCGCGCCGATGCGCGAATCCACACCGCCGACGAGATCGCGCGCGCCGTGATCGCCACCCGGCAAGGCGTACCCGTGACGGTCGGCCAGGTTGCGACAGTGGAGATCGGCGGCGAATTGCGCCGGGGCGCGGCCAGCCGCGACGGCTATGAGACCGTGGTCGGCAGCGCGCTGATGCTGGTCGGCGCGAACAGCCGGACTGTCGCGCAAGGGGTCGGCGACAAGCTGGCCGAGATCCGGAAGACGCTTCCCGCCGGAATTGCCATCGTTCCCACGCTCGATCGATCGCAACTCGTGCTGGCGACGATCCACACGGTCGCCAGGAACCTGATCGAGGGCGCGCTTCTGGTCGTCGCGATCCTGTTCTTCCTGCTCGGCAACTGGCGGGCGGCCCTGATCGCCGCGCTGGTCATTCCGTTGTCGCTGCTGATGAGCGCGATCGGCATGAACCTGCTCGGCATTTCGGGCAATCTGATGAGCCTTGGCGCGCTCGACTTCGGCCTGATCATCGACGGCGCCGTCATCATCGTCGAGAATACGCTGAGAAGGCTCGCGGAACGGCAGCACCGCCAGGGCAGCACCCTCCCCTTGCGCGATCGCCTTGAAGAGGTGATCGATTCCTCCAGGGAGATGCTGCGGCCGACCATCTACGGCCAGGCCGTCATCTTCCTGGTGTTCCTCCCCTGCCTCACCTTCCAGGGGGTCGAGGGCAAGATGTTCTCGCCGATGGTCATCACCCTCATGCTGGCGTTGGCCTCTGCGTTCGTGCTGTCGCTGACCTTCATACCCGCGATGATTGCGGTGCTGCTGACCAGGCACGTCTCCGAAAAGGAGGTCCGGCTGGTCGTCGCGGCCAAGAATCGCTACGAACCCTGGCTGCGCCGCGCGGTTGCGCGGCCGATGCCTTTCATCGGTGCCGGCCTCGGCGTGCTGCTGCTCGCATCCGTCGCCTTCACCTTTGTCGGTCGCGAATTCATGCCGACGCTTGACGAGCAGAATCTTAACCTGTCCTCGGTCCGCATTCCTTCGACCACGATCGACCAGTCGGTCGCGATCGACCTGCCGCTCGAGCGCGCGGTCATGACCCTGCCCGAAGTGAAGATGGTCTATTCCAAGGCGGGCACGGCAAGCCTTGCCGCCGACCCGATGCCGCCAAACGCGTCGGACAATTACATCATCCTCAAGCCGAAAAAGGAGTGGCCGGCGGGCGTCACCACCAAGACGCAGGTGATCGAGCGCATCCGCGAGAAGACGGCGCCGCTGGTCGGCAACAACTATGATGTCACCCAGCCGATCGAGATGCGCTTCAACGAGCTGATCGGCGGGGTGCGCAGCGACGTCGCGGTCAAGGTCTATGGCGAGGATCTCGACAAGCTGGCGGGCAGCGCCCGGGACATTGCTGCAGTGCTGCGCAAGGTGCCCGGTGCCTCCGACGTCCGTGTCGCCCAGACCGGCGGCTTTCCGACGTTCGACATCGCCTTCGATCGTGCCGCGATCGCCCGTTATGGCCTGACCGTGAAGGATGTCGCTGACACCGTCTCCGCCGCGCTCGGCGGCAGGACGGCGGGACAAATCTTTGAGGGCGACCGGCGGTTCGACATCGTCGTGCGGCTTCCCGCGGTCGAACGCGACAATCTCGACACACTCGGCGCGCTGCCAGTGATGCTGCCGGGCACCGAGGGCGCACGCCAGTCGGTGCCGCTGCGTCAGCTGGTCCAGTTCCGTTTCACCCAGGGCCTGAACGAGGTCAGCCGCGACAATGGCAAGCGCCGGATCTATGTCGAAGCCAATGTCGTCGGCCGCGATCTCGGCAGCTTCGTCGACGACGCCAGGGGCCGCATCGACAGGCAGGTGAAGCTCGCGCCCGGCTCCTATATCGAATGGGGCGGCCAGTATCAGAATCTTCAGGCCGCGACCAGGCGCCTGGCGGTCATCGTGCCGATCTGTTTCATCCTGATCGCCGCCGCGCTCTACATGGCGATCGGCAGCGCGACGCTGACCGCGACCGTTCTGACCGCGGTGCCGCTCGCGCTCGCCGGCGGCGTGTTCGCGCTGGCGCTGCGCGGCATTCCCTTCTCGATCTCGGCGGCGGTCGGTTTCATTGCGGTCTCGGGCGTCGCGGTCCTGAACGGACTCGTGCTGATCTCGGCGATCCGCAAGCGGATCGAGGACGGGATGGAAAGCGACCGCGCGGTGATCGAAGGAGCGATGGAACGCGTCAGGCCCGTGCTGATGACCGCGCTCGTCGCCTCGCTCGGCTTCGTGCCGATGGCAATCGCGACGGGCACCGGCGCCGAGGTCCAGAAGCCGCTGGCGACCGTGGTGATCGGCGGCCTGGTCACCGCGACGGTCCTGACGCTGTTCATCCTGCCCGCGCTCTGCGGAATGGTGTTGCGGCGACGCGCGATCCCCACGAAAAGCGAGGTGCCGGGGCCGGCCATTGCCTGATGGCCCGCGGGCAGCCGGGGCGCGATAAACCGGTGCCGGCGAGGAAGAGGATCGAACGATGCGACCGAACCCGCATCGTCTCTTCGGGGTCTACACCGACGAGGCAGCGCTCGAGGGCGATCGCTGCGCGCGCCTGGCGTTGCGTTCGGCTTTGCGCTTTTTCCCGTCCCACCACGCCCGGACACCGAGCACGTACAGCGTTGCCAGCGCGAGCCCGCTCAGCATGACCAGGATACGGCCGGGAAGTCCGGCGACTTCTCCATTGTGAACCGACAGCGTGGCGTCGAAAATTCGCTCGATCAGCGGTGCCGTGCGCGGATCATGGACGCGGAGGATGCGCCCGCTCGCCGCATCGACTGAAACGCTGGTCGTCCCGAGCCAGGGAGGCGTCTCCCCGGGCTGGCGAAGGCGAACGACATAATCGGGCGACGTCGGCCCGGGCAGCATGATCCGCACGAATTGGGCCCGCGGAAAAGTCTCGAGCGCGCGGTTCAGCGCCTGTTGAGGCGAGACGGCTTTCCCGATGCCGTTGATCGCCGATCGGCCAGCGTCGCCCCTCGCCGATCCATCGCCCATGGGCACGATGGTGGCCGCCAGCGCGCGACTCTGGTCGGGAAATGTCATGTAGATGCCGGTGACAGCGCTCACGAGCAGCGCCGAGCCGGCGGCGAGACCGATCGCCCGGTGCCAGCCAAACAGCCGGTGCTCGAGCTTGCGCCAGCGCCGGACGGCAAAGGCCGCTTTCCAGGCCCGACGCCGCGGCCAGCCGAGCCAGAGTCCGCCGAGCACGGTCGCGAACAGCATCAGGCCCGACAGGCCGATCAATATCTCGCCTCGGCGGCCGGCATTCAGCCCCTGGTGAAAAGCATAGATCCAGCGCCAGGCCTGGCCGTTGAAGGGCGTCCGCGGCGCCGCGTCGGTCGCGCGAAGCACCCGCGCGCTCGATGCGTCGACGACCAGTGCGCGCTGCTCTCCCGCCGGGGCGTTGTAGAGCACCTCGATCAGGTCGCGATGGCTGTCCGTGAGGGACAGGCGAGTCAACACTGCATCGCCGGTCGCGACCTTGGCGCTGCGGACAATCGCGTCGAGCGAGGCCATCGGTCCGGCTTTGGGCGCCGGGACCGCGAGCCGGTCGAGGTCGCGATAGAATACCAGAAATCCGCCCGTCAGGCCCTGAAGCACCCAGAGCAGCCCGAGCGTCAGGCCGATCCACCGATGGGCCTTCACGACAATTCTACGGGCTGTATTGCCTTCGATCATTGATGGATCCCGGTCCGCGGATCGCTTATCCTAGTCGGGCCGGTCGGCGGCGTATGTCGTTTTTCCCGGCGCAGCCGCAATATCTGCCGTTATGCCGCAGCCAGGCGGTGGCACTTTCCCCCCGCGCTGATCGCCTCCCCGCCGACGAGGGCTCCGTCCGGCCTCGCCACCGATAGCTGGCCCGCCCTCATGCGCGATCGCTCAGAACCAGAATCGGACGCCACCGACGAAACTGGTCGCTGCGACGTCATGGCCGTCGAGCCGGGCATAGCGGGCGGTGTCGCCGAGCTTGCGGTCCCAGGACAGGCCGACATAGGGCGCGAACTGGCGCGTGACCTCATAGCGCAGCCTGAGTCCGAGCTCGGCTGTCGACAGGCCCGACCCGGTGCGCGTCTCGGGGACATCCTGCGCGGAAAGGTTCAGCTCGACCCGCGGCTGGAGGATGATCCGCTGGGTAATGCGCTGATCGTAATAGCCTTCGAGCCGGCCGAGCAGATCGCCCTTGTCCGACAGGAACAGGGCGCCCCCGACCTCGAACATATAGGGCGCGAGCCCCTCGAACCCGATCGTCGCATAGGTCCGGGTCGGAGACGGCTGGACGTCGTGGCGCACACCCGCCTGCAGGTTGAAATAGGGTCCAACGGCACGGCTGTAGAGGGCCTGGATCTCGGCGCTCTCGACGCCTTCGCGGAACGTCCCTTCGCCCTCGCTCTTCAGCGTCAGCCGGTTGATGTCGCCGCCGATCCAGAACGCGCCGTCCCAGCGATAGCCGTCATGGCCGTCACGGACCTGATATTCGGCGAGGTTGAACAACAGCTGGTGGTAGGTCATCCCGCCATGTTCGCCGAGCAGCCGGGCCTGGGCCTCGTCCATCGCCTGCTTGCCGAAGAAAATGTCGGCGGCGCGATTGCGCTGGATCGGCGGCGCCGGTGCATTGCCGGGCGGAAGATCGGTGCCGCTTTTCGGCGTGTCTCCGGGCATGTCCGGCATATCGGCCATGGCGTGGCCGGCATGCGAATCCTGCGGAGGGCCCGACATGTCCATGCCCGGCATGGCCGGCACGGGCGGGATGGCCGGCGGCGCCTCGCCGCGGCTGGCTTCGGGCGATTGAGCGGGCGCCGGCATCGCCATCCCCGGCATGTCCTGCCTGGTCTGGGGTTCGGCGCGCGCTGCCGATGGCGACCGGCGGACAGTGCTGCGCGGCGCGGCCCGCGTCGCGGCCTTCTGCCCGGCCTTGGGCTTGACGGCCGGCGTCGGCTTTTCGGGCATCGCCATGCCGGGCATGTCCTGGTGGGATTGCGCGGCGGCGGGTGTTGCCAGCACCAGCGGCGCCAGGCCGATCAGCAGCAGGGCCTTCATGCCGCTTCTCCCGCGGCGGGCCGAACCTGGACGATGCGCATCATTCCGGCGTGCATGTGGAAGAACATATGGCAGTGGAATGCCCAGTCGCCGGGGATCGCCGTCACATCCCAGCTCACCTTGCCGCCGGGCGCGACATTGACCGTATGCTTGCGCGGACTATGGGCGCCGTGCCCGGTCACCAGCTCGAACAGATGGCCGTGCAGATGGATCGGATGCGACATCATCGTGTCGTTGATCAGCGTGACGCGAACCCGCTCGCCCGCGCGCATCGGGATGGGCTCCTTCGCCTCGGACAGCGTCTTGCCGTCGAGCGACCACATGTAACGCTCCATATTGCCGGTCAGGTGGACGTGGATTTCGCGATCGGGCGCCCGCAGATCGGGATTTGGGTCGAGCGCCACGAGATCGCGATAGACCAGCACCTTGTGCCCCACATCGTCGAGGCCCTGGCCGGGCTCGCCGGTGCGATCCATCGGCATCGGCGCGATCGTCTGGACGCCGGGGCCGAGCGGCAGACCGGGTGCGTTGCGTGGGTCGCGCATCCCCATGCTCACCATCGGCGACGCGCCGGCGCCATGATCCATGCCCGCCATCGGATCAGCGCTTTCGGGCTTGCTCAGATCGATCACCGCCTCGCCGGACGCCCCGCCCTTCGCCATGTTCATGTCGCCCATGCCCATGTCCTTCATCGTCGCGACTGGCCGTTTGCGCAGCGGCGGGACGTCGGCAACCATGCCGGGGCGCGGCGCGAGGGTGGCGCGCGCAAGGCCGGAACGGTCAACGGCCTCGCCGACGATCGTATAGGCGCGGTCGTCGGTGGGCGTGACGATCACGTCATAGGTCTCGGCGACGCTGATCTGGAACTCGTCGACCTCGACCGGACGGATATTCTGCCCGTCGGCCTGGACCATCGTCATCCTGAGCCCCGGGATGCGGACGTTGAAGATCGTCATGCCGGCCGCGTTGACGAAGCGCAGCCTTACGCGCTCGCCGGGCCTGAACAACGCGGTCCAGTTATCCGCGGGCCCATGGCCGTTGACGACATAGGTATAGACCGAGCCGGTCACGTCGGAGATGTCGGTCGGGTCCATCCGCATCCCGCCCCAACGCAGCCGCTCGGCGAGGGGCTGGTCCTCGCCCTTGATCAGCCCGACGAGCGTCTGCTGCTGGCGATTGAAATAGCCCGCCTGCTGCTTCAGCTTCATGAAGAGCGCGTGCGGATGGATCGGGCTATGGTCGGAGAGCACGATCAGATGCTCGCGATCGGCCTTCACCGGGTCCTCGCCGGCGGGGTCGATGATGATGGGGCCATATTGCCCCATCTGCTCCTGCATCCCCGAATGGCTGTGATACCAGTAAGTGCCCGACTGGACGACCGGGAACGCGTAGGTGAAGCTCGATCTGGGCTTGATGCCGGGAAAGGAAACGCCCGGTACGCCGTCCATCTGCGAGGGGACGATCAGACCGTGCCAGTGGAGCGAGGTCTCTTCGTCGAGGTCGTTGACGACATGAAGCCGGACGTTCTGTCCCTCTCTCAGCCGCAGCAACGGTGCCGGCACCGTGCCGTTGATCCCGATCGCATGCGCCTCGCGGCCGTCGACCGTCACCATCTGGTGCGCGACCTTGAGCGTGATGTCCTCGCCCGAAAGTACGGGAATCGGGGTGGTGATGCCGGACGACACCGGCTGCGCCCAGGCGGGCATCCACGCCGAGAGCGCAATGCCGCCCGCGGCGGTCGCTCCTCCGCGGAGCAGCTGGCGGCGGTCGATACAGTTCATTCGCTGGTCCTCCGCGGCAATCCCGATCGCCGTCGATCTGGATACGCATTTCAAGAAAACACCCCTCCCGGAATGATTCCGCAATCGCGACATGGAGTTTGACACCATGTCAGGGTCAAGGGGTCTTCAGCGCGGATCGCGATCGAGCTGCTCGGCGAGTTTGGCGCGCGCGCGACGCAGCCTGGTCTCGATCGCCTTTTCGGTGACGCCCAGTGTCGCGGCGGCCTCGGCCTGGCTCTGGCCGTCGATCGCGCGCAGCACAAGCACCTCGCGCAGCGTGGCCGGGAGTGCGGCGATCGCGCGCCGCGTCCGGACGAGTTCCTCACGGTCCGCCGCTTCGATATCGTGAAGCGGCCGGTCTTCGGCGACTGCCTCGGCCGCGCCGTCGAGGGGAAGCGCGAAGGAGAGGATCCGGCGGACCTTGCGCCGCCGCGCCCAGTCGCGGCATTTGTTGAGTGCGATCGTGATCAGCCAGCCGCGCATCGGTCGCACGGCATCGTAGCGACGGAGCGCGCGATAGGCGGCGACGAAGGTCTCCTGGACAAGGTCGAGCGCCTCATCGGCGTCGGCGACGTTGGCGACGATGATCCGGTAAAGCGGCTCGCGGTGGCGGCGAACGATCTCGGCGAAGGCGATCTGGCGTCCGGCGACGCTCAGCGCGGCAAGGTCACCGTCGGAAAGTTCGGCATAATCGTTGCTCACCGCGCTTCGGTGGTCAGCGCCTTCACCACCGCCTGGTCGAACCGCGCCGTCTGGTCGGGCCGTAGAATCTGCCGCATCGCAAAGACATGCGCGAGCGTCTCCTTCTGGAGCTCGCCCATCGCCACGTGCGACCGGTCGACCGCTTCGCGCACTTGCGGGCCATAGCCATGCTCGGCCTCGATGGCGGCGGCAAGCCGGGCATTGTCGGCGCGAAGCTCGAGTTCGAGCGCCTGGCGGCGGACCGCGAAGCGCCGTTCGAGCTCGGCCAACGCCGCCTGCTGCCGCGCGTCGAGATCGAGGCGATCGTGGAGAAGGCTGTGGAGCTCGGCCCCGGGGGGCCTGGGCTGCGCGACGAACGAGCGGCCGACGAACACGCCGGCCATCGCGGCGAGGAACGCGATTGCGGCGATGATGAGGAGTCTGCGCCAGCCCATCATCCGCCGCCGAGCAACGTCGATGGCGCGAGCGCCGTCGTACCGAAGGGCGCGGGCGACGCGGCAGCCTGTGCCGGGGCGCCCGGGACGAGCGAGCCGGCGATGCCCAGGCTCAATGCCGCCAGCCCCGCCGCGACGAAGCTTCGGGTCGAAAGCCCGGCGCCCGTCGCTTGTTGTGCCCGCAGCCGAGCCAGCAGCGGACCCTCGATGTCGGCGAGCGCCGGATGTACCGACGCAACGCGCATCCGCTCGATCGCTCCGTCAATGTCGGTCATGCGCAATTCTCCTCGATCTTCCGTCTTCCGATACGCGCGCGCGCCGTCGATCCCTCATTTTTGCGCTACAGGATGAGGGGTGGCCGATGCGGCTGCGTATTTCAATCCGAACCCCCTTGAGGATAATGATATGGCCTTCCGACACATGCTTGTCGTTCCCATCGTCGCCAGCCTGATCGTCGCCGCGCCGGCAATCGCGCACCCGAAGCTGCTGTCCTCCAGCCCGGCGGACAAGGCGGTCGTCGCCGGCCCGAGCCAGATCCGGCTGAGCTTCAACGAAAGCCTGCTTGCGCCGCTTTCGGGAATTGACCTGGCCATGACGGCGATGCCCGGGATGGCCAATCACGGGGTGATGAAGGTCGCCGGCTTCCAGACATCGCTCGCGCCCGACGGAAAGACGCTCGTCGCTGCCCTGCCCCGCGCGCTGCGCGCCGGCAGCTACTCGGTCAAATGGCATGCGGTCTCGACCGACACGCACCGCGTCGAGGGAAGCTTCAGCTTCACGGTCAAATAGGCCGATGGAGGGCTGGCCGCTCATCGGTATCCGGTTCGCGCTCTATGCCGATCTCGGGCTGCTGTTCGGATTGCCGCTCTTCCCGCTCTATGCGCTGCGCAGCGACGCGCGGCGCCTGTTGCCGCTTCGCCCGGCGATCCTCGCTCTCGCCGCTGCGGGGTTCGCCCTGTCGCTTGCCGGCTTCGCGATCATGGCCGGGGCAATGACCGGAACGCCGATCGGCGAGATCGATCGGGCAACCTGGACGATGCTGCTCACCCGGACCGCGGCCGGATCAGCGCTGCTGGCCCGGCTGGCCGCGCTGGCCGCCCTGCTGCTGCTGGCAATAGTCGCACGGCGCGCCACGGCGCCCGCCCTCGCCGCCGCCGCGGCCCTGGGCGGCATTGCGCTGGCGACACTCGCCTGGTCCGGCCACGCCGTGGCGGGCGAAGGAATCGCAGGCATGGTCCATCTTGTCGCCGACATCGTCCACCTGCTGGCGGCGGCCGCCTGGCTCGGCGCCCTGGGCGGCCTGGCGTGCCTGGTCGCGCGGCGGAACAGTCGCGAGAGCGACCTGCGGGCGACCCATCGTGCGCTCGCCGGATTTGCGCTCGTCGGCACCCTGCTCGTTGGGGCTATCGTGATCACCGGAATGTTGAACGCCTGGTTCATGATCGGTCCCGATCATCTCCGGCAGGTCGCAACCGGCCGCTACGGACAGCTCCTCATCGCCAAGCTCGCTCTTTTCGCGATCATGCTCGTCATGGCCGCCCGCAACCGCTTCCGCCTGACCCCCGCCCTGGACGCCGTGATCGCTCGCGGCGAAGAGCGAAGCGCGCGGGCAGCCTTGCTGCGCAGCGTCACGATCGAAGCCGGGCTCGGGTTGATGATCCTCGCGCTCGTCGCATGGCTCGGGACCCTGGCGCCGCCGATCGGCAGCTAGGAATGGGGCGAGCCGGAGTGCATCCATAACCTTTTTTTATTTTTACGACCCTGTTCAACGTCATGAAATACAGGGGCGCCGGAAGACGCCAACGACCTTCACCAGTGCCCTGCCGATTTCGGCGGGCAAGACCTTTCATCAGGCTGTTCCGCGCGGGGTTGCTCAACCCAAGGACCGCACTCTGTCTTCCTCGCCATTCACAACATGCCGGCGCGTAACGACCGGCATCGCGCTCAATGCCGGTGATGCTCACCCGGCGTCCCGCCACGGGAGAAATGCGGTGTGCGCATGCCGCGTTCCGGCGTCATCGAGCCCCGCATCTCATGGAAATGGCCATCGGGCCGTGCGCCATGGCTGAAATGCGCCGAGTCGCCACGGCGGTAGCGCCTGTCATGGGCAGTGCTGCGATAATAGAAACCACCATCATCGCCCCAATAGCCGTCATAGACCGGGCCGTAAAAATCGTCGTAATAGCCATTATAGGCATAGGGGATCCCGGCGCTGACGCCGCCATAGCCGTAACCATCGGCACAGGCGCCGAGCGGCAGGGCGGATAAAGTGCAGAGCGCGACCAGCAGGTTCTTCTTCATGACATCCTCGCAAGATATTTCCTGCGGGCTGAAACGAACGACTGCGGGTTACGGACGCAGGGCGTGGTGGAATTGTGGAAGACCGCGTGCGGCTGGCCTTCCGCCTGAGGTTTCGCACTGTCGATTCAACCCGGCCCGCGCATCATGGCAAGGTCCAGCCGGGCCCGGGTATCCATCACCCGCGCCGCGCTGTTTCTCATCGTTGGATTTGTTGGACGATTTTCAGCCGACACAGCTGGCTGTTATGCTGGCTGTTCCTGGCTGATATGCTGGCTGATACCTGGCTGTTAGCTGGCTGTTAGCTGGCTGTTATTCGATAACAGCCAGCTACCCAGCAAGATTTTGATCTGAACGACTACCGGCTGGCGCCGGTAGGTTCGGTTGGAGTGGCTGAAGCCTTTTCAATTGGGGC
>NZ_BAAAEH010000064.1:0-21494 GCF_039522915.1 Sphingomonas oligophenolica | reverse complement strand
CCTCCATCTCCCCAACTCGCCCTCAATCTAGGCACAGCAGGAAAAATCCCGGACAGCAGTGGGAACAAGTCCGGCATGACGGTTGGGCTGTCAGATCACTCGCTCAGCCAGCAACGCAAACTGGTCCACCGCTGCAATTTCGTCCTGGTCGGTCAGCGTCGTCGGATAATCGCCGGTGAAGCACGCATCGCAATGGCTCGGGCGGATATCGGCGCGCTGCGGTTCGCCGAGTGCCTTGTAGAGGCCGTCGATCGAGACGAAGGCGAGGCTGTCGGCCTGGATATAGGCGTTCATCTCGGCGACATTCTTGCTCGAGGCGAGCAGCTTGGCACGTTCGGGCGTGTCGACTCCGTAGAAGCAGCTGTGCCGGGTCGGTGGGCTGGCGATGCGCATGTGGACCTCGGCGGCGCCCGCCTCGCGCATCATCTGGACGATCTTCAGGCTGGTGGTGCCGCGCACGATCGAATCGTCGATCAGCACGATCCGTTTGCCCTTGATGAGGGCGCGGTTGGCATTGTGCTTCAGTTTCACGCCGAGATGGCGGACCTTGTCGCCGGGCTG
Source organism: Sphingomonas oligophenolica (assembly GCF_039522915.1). Taxonomy (NCBI): domain Bacteria; kingdom Pseudomonadati; phylum Pseudomonadota; class Alphaproteobacteria; order Sphingomonadales; family Sphingomonadaceae; genus Sphingomonas; species Sphingomonas oligophenolica. The sequence continues at coordinate 20,933 of NZ_BAAAEH010000064.1, read as the reverse complement.
GATGAAGGTGCGCCCGACATAATGCGAGCGGATGATGCCGAGTTCGAAGGGGATGCCGGATTGCTGGGCATAGCCGATTGCCGCCGGCGTGCCCGAATCGGGAACCGGGATGATGAGGTCGGCATCGACCGGGCTTTCGATCGCGAGCTGGGCGCCGATCGCCTTGCGGACGGTATAGACGCTGCGGTCTTCCGAGATCGAATCGGGGCGCGAGAAATAGACATATTCGAAGATGCACGGCCGCGGATTGACCGGGGCGAACGGACGGTGCGAGCTGATCTCGGTGCCGCGTACGATCACCAGCTCGCCGGGCTCGATCGAGCGGACGAACTCGGCCCCGACAACGTCGAGGGCCACCGTCTCCGAGGCGAAGATCACTGCGCCGTCGAGCTTGCCCATCACCAGCGGGCGGATGCCGAGCGGGTCGCGGCAGGCGATCATGCCTTCGGGCGTCATCACGATCAGCGAATAGGCCCCCTCGACCCGCTTCAGCGCGTCGATGAACTTGTCGACGAAGGTGCGGTAGTTGGACGTGGCGACGAGATGGATGATCGTCTCTGTGTCCGAGGTCGACTGGAAGATCGAGCCGCGCTGGACGAGATCGCGCCGCAGCCGCATCGCGTTGGAAATATTGCCGTTATGCGAGATCGCGAAGCCGCCCGAGGCGAGATCGGCGTAGAGCGGCTGGACGTTGCGCAGCGCCGTCTCGCCGGTGGTCGAATAGCGGACATGGCCGCAGGCGACATTGCCGCGCAGTGCCTGGATGATGTCGTCTCGGTCGAAATTGCCGGCGACATGGCCCATCGCGCGGTGGGTGTGGAATTCGCACCCGTCGAAGCTGGTGATGCCGGCGGCTTCCTGGCCCCGATGCTGGAGCGCGTGCAGGCCCAGCGCGACGAGCGCAGCGGCGCCTTCGCTCCCGGATATGCCAAAGATGCCGCACTCTTCGCGCAGCTTGTCGTCATCGAACGGGTTGGTTGTCAGCATGATGCCCTTTGGGGGTGGTTGCTTGGCTGGCCATATAGGGGCGCGATCCTCGCTTGTCGCGCTTTTGTAACATCACCCCGTCGCTTTCTTCCTCTCCCCGCCGGCCGACAGAGCGGGTAAGGCAGGCAAATGCCCGATTCCCGCGACACCGGCCTGGTGCTGGACCCCCATTATGATGCCGCCGGCCTGATCACCGCGGTCGCCACCGACCGAGTCTCCGGCGAGGTGCTGATGCTCGCGCATATGAACGCCGAGGCGCTGGCCGCGACGATCGCGAGCGGCGAGGCGCATTTCTGGTCGCGGAGCCGGGGCAGGCTCTGGAAGAAGGGCGAATCGTCGGGCCATGTGCTGCGCGTCGCCGATATCAGGATCGATTGCGATCAGGATGCCGTGTGGCTGATCGTCGACGCGGCCGGCCCTGCCTGCCATACCGGTGAGCGGAGCTGCTTCTTTCGCAGGATCGAAGGCAAGAAGCTGGCGCCGGCCGAATGAAACCCGCGATCGCGACTGCCCTGTTGCTGATCGCCGGCTGCTCGGGCTCGGACAAGAAGGCTGAAACCAGCACCAACCAGGCGGCGCCGGTCGGCCTCGAAGCGGCGGCGATCGAGGCCGGCGTCATTCCCGACCCCAACAATAGCGACATTACCGGCCTCTACGCTCGCGACACCGACCGGGTCTGCGTCGTGCCGAGCGCGACTGCGTTCCGTCTCGGCGTGTTCGTCGATTATGGCGACCAGCAGAGCTGCGGCGGATCGGGCGTTGTCACCCGGGTCGGCGAGAAGCTCCATGTCGAGTTCGACCAGGCCGAAGGGTGCAGCTTCGAAGCACGTTTCGAAGGCGACAGGATCGTGTTTCCCGGCCGCTTGCCGGATGCCTGCCAGAAGCTCTGCCAGCGCCGCGCCTCGCTGGCCGGGCTCGAGGTGAGCCGGTTGAGCGATTCGGTCTCCGAAGCGTCGACCCTGCGCGATTCGAGAGGCAAGCTGCTCTGCAGCAGCGGCGAGTGAGCTTGACGTTCACGTAAAGGGCAGGTAATTTCCTGGCATGCCCACAGTCGCTGCCTATGCCGCGATCGATCGCCATCCCGATCGCGACCATTTCTCGATTTCAGACCTGTCGGCCGAGTTCGGCGTGACGGCACGGGCGCTGCGTTTCTACGAGGACGAGCAGCTGATCGCGCCCGAGCGGCGCGGTACGGCGCGGATCTATTCGCAGCGCGACCGGGCGCGACTCGCCTGGATATTGCGCGGCAAGCGAGTCGGTTTCAGCCTTGCCGAGATCCGCGAGATGATCGATCTCTACGATATCGGCGACGGCCGCCAGGTGCAGCGCGCGGTGACGATCGAGCGCTGCCACGAGCGCGTCGCGCTGCTGCAGTCACAAAAGCGCGATATCGATGCCGCGATCGAAGAGCTCACCGATTTCATCACCTTGCTTGAAACCAACGGCGCACAAGGCCGCCTGAAGGACTGATCTCATGCCACAATATACCCCGCCCGTCCGCGACACCCGCTTCATCCTCGAGCATGTCGTCGGGCTGGATCGCTATGCGAACCTGCCTGGCTTCGCGAATGCGACCCCGGATGTCGTCGACGCAGTGCTCGACGAGGGCGGCAAGTTCGTGGCCGAGGTCCTGTTCCCGCTCAACCACAGCGGCGATCTCGAAGGCTGCACCCGCCACGACGACGGCTCGGTCTCGACCCCCAAGGGCTTCAAGGAAGCTTATGACAAGTTCGTCGAGTCGGGCTGGGGCACGCTTTCGGCGCCGTCCGAGTTCGGCGGACAGGAAATGCCACATGTCGTCTCGACTGCGTTCCAGGAATATATGATCTCGGCCAACATGGCCTTTGCCATGTATCCGGGCCTCACCCACGGTGCGATCGCTGCCTTGCTGGTCAAGGGCACTGACGAGCAGAAAGCGAAATACGTCCCCCATATGGTCTCGGGCAAATGGGGCGGGACGATGAACCTGACCGAGCCGCAATGCGGCACCGATCTCGGCCTGATCCGCACCCGCGCCGAGCCGCAGGCGGATGGCAGCTACGCGATCACCGGCACCAAGATCTTCATCTCCTCGGGCGAGCATGATCTGACCGAGAACATCATCCACCTCGTGCTGGCCAAGACGCCGGGCGCGCCCGACAGCTCGAAGGGCATCTCGCTGTTCGTTGTGCCCAAGTTCCTCGTCAATGACGACGGCTCGCTGGGCGCGCGCAATGCAGTCACCTGCGGCTCGATCGAGCACAAGATGGGCATCCACGCCAATTCGACCTGCGTGATGAATTATGACGGCGCGACCGGCTGGCTGGTCGGCGAGGAAATGAAGGGCCTCGCCGCGATGTTCATCATGATGAACGCAGCGCGGCTGGGCGTGGGGCTGCAGGGAATCGCGGTTGCCGAGACGGCGTATCAGAACGCCGTGCAATATGCGCATGACCGCCGCCAGGGCCGCGCGCTGACCGGCGCGAAGGACCCGCAGGAAAAGGCGGACACCTTGTTCGTCCATCCCGATGTCCGCCGCATGCTGATGGATGCCAAGGCGCTGACCGAGGGTCTGCGGGCGCTGATCCTGTGGTGCGCGCTCCAGGTCGATCTCGAAACCGCCGCTGCGACCGAGGAGGAGCGCCAGCTCGCCGCCGATCTGGTCGGGCTGCTGACGCCAGTGATCAAGGGCTATGGCACTGACAAGGGCTATGAGGTCGCTACCAATGCCCAGCAGGTCTATGGCGGCCATGGCTACATCGCTGAATGGGGCATGGAGCAATATGTGCGCGATGCCCGCATCTCGATGATCTATGAGGGCACCAACGGCGTACAGGCAATGGATCTGGTCGGCCGCAAGCTCGCGATGAACGGCGGCCGCGCGGTCCAGGCCTTTTTCAAGATCGTCGGCGAGGATGTCGCGGCCGGCAAGGCCGACCCAGTCACCGCCGACTTCGCCGCGCGCCTGGAGAAGGCCAATGGCGAGTTGCAGCAGGCAACGCTCTGGTTCCTCCAGAACGGCATGAAGAACCCGGAAAATGTCGGTGCGGGCGCACAACCCTATCTCCATCTGATGGGGATTGTCGCGGTCGGGCTGATGTGGCTGCGCATGGCCGTCGCTGCCTCGAAGATGAAGGCGGCGGGCGAGGGTGATGTAGCGTTCCTCGACGCCAAGCTGATGACCGCGCGTTATTATGCTGAACGGATCATGCCGGACGCCGGCGCCTTCCGCCGCAAGATCGAGGGCGGCGCCGAATCGATGATGGCGTTGCCGCCCGAGATGTTCGTCGCGGCCTGAGCGAGCAACCGGCCGGGGCGCCGCCGATATTGACGGCGCCCGGGCACCCAACCATGCTGACGGCAGAAGCGCCGGTCGCGCCGTTCCAGGAGAGGATTCCCGCATCCGCCAGGGGGAATCCGATTGCCGCGCCTCTTAACCGCCTGCCGCCGCGCGTTCGGGCATCTCAAGGCGATCGGCCATACGCCCGAAGCGCAGCCGCTGCTCGACAAGGCCGGCGTCGTTCCGGACGATGGCGTCGTCCCGCTCGACAAGGCGTTTGTCCAGGCAGCAGGCAGGCGCTATTGGGACCGCGAACCCGGCATTCGCACACTGGCCTGATGGGGATAGATGCCTTCTCGCACTCCGGCCAGGCGATGCCCGGTCCTCTCCGCCGGCTTGATCGGGCTGGCAATGGGCATGGTCGCCTGGAGTGGTCCGGCGGCGGCGGATGAATCGCAGCCGTCGGTCTCGCTGTCGGCGCGCGACACGTTCGACATCTGGGATGTCGCCGATGGCGGCGTGCGGCGCGGCACCGTGGCGCTCAACAAGCTCCAGCTGGGCGGAACGGTGCAGGGCGACGATTTCGGTCTTGCCGGGTTCAGCGTGCATGGCCAGATTTTCCGCACCGACGGCAGGAGCCTGAGTGGCCGGATCGGCGACATCCAGACCGCCGACAATATCGAGACGCCGCCCGTCACCCGGCTGTTCGAGGCATGGATCGAGAAGAGGTTCGGCAATGACGAGCGCTCGCTCGCGTTTCGCGCCGGCCTGATTGATCTCAACGCTGATTTCGATTCGATCGAGACCGCAGGCCTGATGCTGAGCTCCTCGCATGGCGTCGGCCCGGACCTGTCGAAGAGCGGTGTCGACGGGCCGTCGATTTTCCCGGTGACCTCGCTGGCGCTGGAGATGAGCTGGCTGCCGTCGAAACGATGGACCTTTCGCGTCGCCGCCTTTGATGGTGTCTCGGGCGACCCAGGCCGGCCGGCCGTCTTCGTCAGCGCCAGACTCAGCCCCCGTGACGGCGCGCTGGTGATCGGGCAGGCCGATTATCATCTGTCGGATGCGGCAAGGATCGAGGTCGGGCTCTGGCGCTATTCCCGCGCGCTTCCCGCAATCGGCCCGGGCGCTGCGCATGACCAGGGAATCTACGCGTCCCTGGATACGCCCGTTCCCCATGCGAAGGGCTGGCGCGCCTGGGGCCGCGCGGGACTCGCCTCCGGCAGCGTCCAGGCCGTCAGCGGCTATCTCGGCGCGGGGCTTGTCAGGCAAGGCCCGCTCAAGGACCGGCCGGACGACCAGATCGGTATTGCGATCGCCCGCGCCGAGATCGGCGCGCCGGCGATGACGGCGCTGGGATTGCCGAATGCCGAGACGAGCATCGAGGCCACCTACCAGCTCAAGCTCGGCAACAGCGTCGCCGTGCAGCCCGACGTGCAATATGTCATCCACCCGGCAGGCGAAGCCGGGGTGCGGACGGCGCTGGCGATGGGGCTCCGTCTCGTGCTGACCGCCGGCTTCCCCAAAAAGGCGCCGGCGGCCGATTCAGCTGATCCGACAGCTCCTCCCGATGGTCCGCCACCGCCCGATACGGGCGCACCGCCAACCTGATCGTTTCGCCGGTGCGTCTTTTCAGGCGCGCTCTCGTATCTCTTGCGTCGGGAAGTCATCCCTTATCCAATTTGGGTCCGCGCCGGTGTCAGTTTCCGGTGTTGGCCCCGGGGTGGTAGGGTGAATAGAGCCGACTCGATCAGAAGACGGCGATCCAGCGGAGGCGATACAGATGGCCACCCGATATCCCTATATGTTGATGGCGCTTGGCCTGGCCTGGCTCGCGGCGCCGCCGGTGCTGGCGCAGCAGGATCCGGCAAGCGCGCTCGACCAGCTTTCCCAGGCATCGGCCGCGGTCGATTCCGGCACTGCGCTCGCCCGCCAGCAGATGCGGGCAGGCGATCTTACCGGCGCTGTCGCAACGCTCGAGCGCGTGCTGACCAACCACCCCGAAGCCTATGACGTGCTGCTGCTCCATGCCAGCCTGCTCTGCCGCCTCGACGATGGCGACGGCGCCCGGGTCGAGATCGACGAAGTCGGGGGCCATCCGACCTCCCGGCAAGCCTGGGCCGAAGTGAACGCTGCCTGTGGTCCCGCCGCGCGGCCGGGAAGGGGATATTGATCATGAGCGGGACCAAACCGGGCGCCCGGGCGCGCTTCCTCACCCTCGCCGTTGCGGTGTCGCTCGCCGGCACAGCGATTGCGGCGGGCCAGCCGCAGATCGTCGGTATCAATGCCGCCGTGCTGAACAATGTGCGGATCCGCAGCGCCGGCGCGCCTCAGGCGCATATCGCCATGGTGCGCCAGCGCGTCGCGCTCAATGACGAAGTGCAGACCGGGGGGCGGAGCCAGCTCCAGGTGCTCCTGCTCGACAAATCGGTGTTCAACGTCGGCGCCAATGCGCGGCTGACGATCGATCGCTTCGTCTATGATCCGAACCGCAGCGCGCGATCGCTCGCCGCTTCGGTGGCGAAAGGCGCCTTCCGCTTCATCTCGGGCAGGCCGGATACGCCGGGAAGCACGTCCATCCGCACCCCGATCGCCTCGATCGGCGTGCGCGGGACGATCCTCGATGCTGTGGTCGGCGAGGATGCCGCCCGCATCGCGGCCGGCGAAGCGGGAGTCGGGCCTCGTGTCCGCAGCGATCCCGCAACTGCCTCGCTGATCATCCTGCGCGGGCCGGGCAGGCGGACTCAGGGGCGGGTCCAGCCCGGGGTTATCGATGTCACGTCGGGCAACCGGACGGTCACGATCGATCGGCCGATGCGTGCGGTCTATGTGCCGGCCGCCGGCATGGCGCCGATCGGCCCCTTCACCCTCTCGCCCGCCGGGCTGGAGCAGGTACAGGCACTGATCTTCCCGGCGCTTGCCCAGGCGCTTGGGCTGACGGGCGGTCCGTCCGGAACCGGCTTCATCCCTCCCGACCGCTCCCTGCCGCCGCCGCCGGGCTATCGGGGCGGCTATCCAGGCCCGGGCGGTTATCCAGGGCCGGGCGGCTATCCCGGACAGGATGGTTATCCCGGGCAGCAGGGGCCGCAATATTCGATCCCGAATGGGCAACTCCCCACCGGGCAGGGATTCCCCCGGGAGCCGACGGGTGGGTCGCCCGTCAAGCCGAAGTCCGGGCACCAGACTTCTGTCCAGTCGCCGGGCGGCGGGCCGGTAACCAACGCCACCCCGACACCCACTCCCACACAAACGCCCACCCCGACGCCCACGCCGACCCCGACCCCGACCCCCAAATATCCGGGCCAGCCCTAGGAGGTGGTGTCTATTCTGCGAAGCTGCAAACGACTCTAGTCGAAAAGATGCAGCGGTCTGGCGTGAGGGGCCACAAGCGCGTCCAGGAGCGTGTCGGCGAGCCAATGCTCATACTTCTCCGGCGACCAGCCGCTCTCGACGATCAGCATCCTGAAAACCTCGCGGCTCGTATGGACCCACATAATGCGCCGCGCGTCTTCCTGATCGAGGCCGCTTTTCGCCTTTCCCTGCGCGAAGAGCGCTTCAATCCGATCAGCCTGCATTTCATATCGCATGGCCTCGAACCTGGCCTCGATCTCCCGCAACCCCGACGAGAATGCGGACGCACCCCGGATTATCTCCATTTCGAGGATTTCGCCCTCATAAATCGCCCGCGAGACGGAAGGTGTGAGAGCGATGCGCATTGCAGCATCTGCGACGCCGTCCATGACTGACATGGCCGCATGGTAACGCTCCCCGAACAGGCTCGCACGCATGAGGCCTTCGACAAGGCCCGCCTTCGACTTGAACAGGCCATAGATGGTCGACGCAGCGACGCCGGCCTGTTCGGCGATCTCGGCAATCGTCACGCTGTCTATGCCGGATTCGGCGAACAGGGTCTTCGCAGCGAGGAGAACCCGGTGGCGTGTCTGTTCGGCCGCCAGGTCCCGTCGTGCTGAGGAATATCTTCGCTTGACCGTCATTCTGGTATTCATTATAGTTTACTACTATCAATATGGCAACAGGCCTCCGGTTTGGGCGGGTGACCAGGCCCGCGGGGGACCAGCAGGGTGTGGGAAAACATCATGAGTTTTCAGGCATATCTCGATAACATTCAGGCAAAAACGGGCAAAACAGCCAGCGACTTCCTGGATCTGGCTCAGGAAAAAGGCCTGATGGAAGGCGGTGCGCTTCAGACGGGCGTCAAGGCCGGGCAGATTGTGGAGTGGCTGAGGAGTGATTTCGGCCTGGGGCATGGTCACGCAATGGCGATTTACGCCGTCCTGAAGGGACGCAATGCCCCCGGCGAGAAGGCCGCCGAATGACCAATAATGCGCCGATTGGCCGGGTGTCCGCACGGAGCCGTTGGATCGGCTGCATCCTCACAGGTGTCGTGGTCCTGTTCCTGCTGATGGACGCCGGCATGAAGATGCTCGGCCTGCCGCCCGCTATCGACGCCACGACTCAGCTCGGCTGGCCGGCACCATCAGTCGTTCTTCTCGGCGTGATCCTTTTCGCCTGCACCGCCCTCTATGCGTTGCCGAGGACAGCCGTGCTTGGGGCGATCCTGCTCACGGCCTATCTGGGAGGGGCGGTGGCGGCACAGGCAAGGGTGGGCAACCCGCTGTTCAGCCACATTCTTTTCGGCCTGTATGTGGGAATTGCGATCTGGAGTGCGCTGTATCTGCGAATACCCGAACTGCGAGAGCTATTGCATCCATTGAGACGGGATCTGGCGGCTGAACCGTCACCATAGCCTGACCCCGGATCATCGAGAAAAACCGGGTGGCTGCTGAAATGTCGCACGCTCGCGCGCCGGCGGCGAGCACGATCTGGGGACTGGTGACGATCGCCAGCACGGCGACTGCACTGTTTTCCTATCGGTATCTGGCGGATGTTGGTCCGCTTTCCCCCAGCGTCCTTTCGAATCTCTTTCGGCGGCCCTGGCTGGACGTTCATGTCGCCGGCGCCGCCACCGCTCTCCTGCTCGGCCCGCTGCAATTCCTGCCCGCTCCGCGGCGCACGCCGCTCCACAAGACGCTCGGCCGCGTCTACGTTGTGAGCTGTCTGGCCGGAGGCTTGGCCGGGCTTGTTCTCGCCTTCGGCTCGACGGCGGGAGCCATCGCCACGGTCGGCTTTGCGGGCCTGGCGATCTCGTGGATCGCGGCAGTCCTCCTGGGATGGCGCGCGGCCGTAAACCGGCACTTCGGCCGGCATCGGGCCTGGATGATCCGCGCTTTCGCGCTGACCTTCGCCGCCGTCACCCTTCGCATCTACCTCCTCGCCATTCCAGTGCTGCCCGTCCCGGCGCTCGACGCCTATCGGGCAATTTCCTTCCTCTGCTGGCTTCCCAACCTCCTGTTCGCCGAGCTCTATCTGCGCGAAAATGGGGCTTGAGGCTCCCCTGCATCTATCGTGCAGCAAAGGCGGGGGAAGGATTTGCGGTACCGCGGGGCCCGGCACGGGCCGGGGCTCACGATGCCGCCTCACCCCGTGATGAGCAGCAGCGATTGCTCGGCTGCGGCGATGGTGATCTGCCGTCCCCAGTCGAAACCGATATGGTCCTGCTCGATGCCGTCGGCGAACACCGTGCCGCCATCCATCGGCAGCTCGGCGATGCTCGCCGTCTTGGGGGAGAACCAGAAGACGAGGCCGCGCCCGCTCTGCCGGATACGGCCGTTGCGGAAACGGATGATGTGGCTGCTCGCGTCGCTGCGGAGCTGGGCGAAATAGCCGAAATTGCGAATATTGGCCATGATGTCCTCCTGTTGAGCGGGTTGGTCAGAAATCGGTCCTGAGGCGGTAGAGTTCGGCCGGTCGGAACGAGGCGCCGGTCTCGCGAATGCCGGTCGGCTCGATCCAGCCTTTTTCGAGCATGCGGCGCCGGAAGGCGGGCTTGTTGAGCGTCGCGCCCAGGATTGCTTCGTGAACGTCCTGGAGCGCCCGCAAGGTGAAGGTCTCGGGCAGCAGCGCGAAGCCGATGGTCGAATAGTTGAGCTTGCCGCGCAGCCGCAGCATGGCGAGGCCGAGGATCGCTGCATGGTCGAAGGCGAGCGCCACCGGGCCGCTGTCGTCCGTCACCTCGACCGGTCCGCCGGTTTCATCGGCCCAGGGCACGATGATCTCGGCAAGCGTCAGATCGGGCGACGATTTGAGCGCGTCGCCGAACCGATCGGGCGGCAGCAACGCGAAATAGGTGACCGTGATCACCCTGGCGCGCGGATCGCGGTCGAGATCGCCGAAGGTATAGAGCTGCTCGATATAGGCATCGGCCATGTGCGCCTTGTCCCGCAGGATGCGACGCGCGGCATCGTCGAGGCTCTCGTCGATCCGCACGAACCCGCCGGGGAGGGCCCATTTGCCGAGATCCGGTTCGATCGGGCGGCGCATCAACAGGACGACGGGCGCGCGATCGACGATCGACATGAGGACGAGATCAACGGTCACGGCCGGCCGATCATAGCTGGCTGGATCATGATCGATGGAAGGGACACCAGCCATTGCGACTACCTTATATGCGAGTCGCATCTTACTTATTATCTAAACAGATATATGTCAATCGCATCTAAGGCATGAGCGCCGATTCAAACGCGAGGATGAGACGCTATTTCTCTGCCGGCTCGAACCTGCCCAGGCCGATTCGAGCGCGTTGTTTTTCATCATCGGAGCCCTCCCTGTTATGGAGTGACCTCTCCCTGTTATCCCGCCGCGCCCTCCCTGTTATTCGATAACAGGGAGAAGCCTCTGCAAGCTATTGATTTTAATGGAGAATAATAGACTGGCGCCGCCCGGAAACAGGGAGAAAAAGACGCGAAAAAAAGAGTCGGGCGAAAACAGGGAGGAACAGGGAGCCGGCGAGCGCGACGCCCTAGTGGCCCTCGGTCACCTCAAGCGCCTTGGCGGCGACCGGCGCGTCGGCCTTGCGTCGCGCCGGGACCGGGAGCTCGGTCGCTGATCTGGCCGCGACCGGCGCCCTTATCGTGAACGAAACCGGCGGCGGCAGGGTACGCGTCGCGCCGGGCAGGCTCTCCAGCTTGAAGCTGTCCGCCTGTTTCGCGACCGGCACCAGGACCTGGAGCTTCATGCACTGGCTGAGGTCGGCGCGCCTGAACTCGCCGCAGTTCCACAGCGGCTTGTCATAGCCATGCGCCTTGTCGCGCAGATAGCTGAACGACATCGCCGCGATCTGGCCCGGCTGGAGCGGCAGCACGGTCGGAGTCTTGGCCTTGCTCGTCCAGCCCATCACCTTGCAATAGACCCGCTCGCCGCAGGTCCGCGTCGCGAGCAGGGCGTAGGCATCGGGCGGCATCTTGGGGTCGAGCGTCAGCAGGAAGCTGTTGGCGTCGGTCGGCAGCGCCGGCGGCACTGCGGCGGCCGATGCGGCTGCCTCGGCGGTCGCTGCGGTGGCGTCCCCGAGCTCGGCACCTGTCTTGTGCGCGTCGGACCACAGGGCAAGCGCGGCGATGACCGGCTCGTCGGACGAGACATGCCGGTTGAAGGCGGGCGGCGTGCCCCACCAGCCGGTCCAGCGGAAGAACAAATGGGTGTGGACCGCCGCGACCTTGTCGAGGCTCGACTGCCAATAAGGCACCACCCAGTCAGTGTGATAATGAGTCGAATAGCCGACCGGCTTGTAGACCTGACCGTTCAGCGCTGCCGCGGCCATGGCGCGGGCGCGGGCCCAATAATCGTCGGGCCAGCGATGGCTGGCGAGCGCCCCGTCGCAGGTGAAGGTGAACTGGCAGCCGGTCGATCGCTCCGATCCCTGGAACACGACGCCGCAGATCGTCTTGGGGAAGGCGGGGTGGCGGGCGCGGTTGATCACCACCTGCGCGACCGCACGCTGGCCCTCGGGGTCATTGCCGGCTTCGTAGAGGACGGCGGCGGCCATGCAGTCGATCGCCCGCGCGCGCTGCTCGTCGCTGCCGACGAACTTGAACGGGCGCGCGGCGGGGTTGGGGCCAGTCGAGAAGGGCACGGTCGCGTTGAAGGCGCGGGCGTCGTCGGGGTCGAGATCCTGAAAGGCAACCGGCTCGACCGGCGGGAGCTCGGCCTTGGGCACCACGCGTTGCGGCACAAGCCTGATATGGCGATGCGGCACGACCGGCGGCGCGCGCAGGACGATCAATAACGGCACCAGGATCGCCGCTGTCGCGATCGACAGCAGCAAAAGCAGCAAGCCAGATCCGGGCTTGCCCGGCGGGGTGGGAAGGTCGGTCATGAGGCCGGTTCAGCGGTCGGAGGAACAGCGCGGAAGGGGGATCAAGCGAGGCTCCTGGGGCATCGGGCGGCACGCGCCTGTAGCGCAGAACGCTTCGAATGCGAAATGGTTCGAAAGGTAGTCGGCGATGGTTGGAACGGGCGGCGACGAGTCTCGATTCCGGACAAGGATGGTGGGCGGGAGGGGCGATGGCCGCTCGGACCGGATTCGGTCCGCCCGAGTCGCCGCGCTGGCCTCAGCGCAAAACCATCGCTCGAAGCGTGAAGGATGACAGCATCGGTCGCGCGCCGCTCAACCCCGGACCCCGGCAACGATCATCCACCGCCCGTCATCGCCCCGGCCCTTGTAGCGGGAAGGAGAAATCGACTTGGAGGCGGAGGAGAACTGAACTGGCCGACTCTCGTCAGGTGCAAGGAAACGCACGACGCGTGGCCAGCTTCCGCTCACGCGGCATCACAGAGCGTCAAAATCTTGCCCCTACGAATCAGCCGTTTAGCTCGGCCAGAAGCCGGTCGCCTCGCACAGATCCCACTGGTCGGCGGTCTTGATGTGGCAGGCCTGGTCGTCCTTCGCGCAGACCGCGAACGCTGCCTGATATTGCTTGTAGCAGCTCTTCGGCGCACCACCGGCAGGCATGCTGACCTTGGCCGGAACGATCTTGGCCGTCGCCACGGCCGGAATCAGCTTGGGCTGCGCGGCCCTCTCCGAACTAGCGGCGGATGCCTCCCCCGCCCGGTGACCGAACAGCATCGGCCACACCTGCACCATCGCCAGCATCACACAGACGCAAATCATCGCCTTGCGCATATTTTTCCCCCTTCGGTGCCCCCGCACCGACTCGAAGGAATATACCCGTAATGGATGCTTTACGCGAGATTAACTTTCGGGGAGGAAGTCCGGCACCGAAAGGTAGCGCTCGCCGGTGTCATAGTTGAAACCGAGCACCCGGACGCCATTCGGAAGATCAGGCAGTTTCTGCAGAATCGCAGCGAGAGTCGCGCCCGAGCTGATGCCGACCAGCATGCCCTCTTCCTTCGCCGCGCGCCGCGCCATGTCCTTGGCGACGGCGGCATCGACCTTGATCGCGCCGTCGATCGCCTGGGTATGGAGATTGGCCGGGATGAAGCCGGCGCCGATGCCCTGGATCGGGTGGGGGCCGGGCTGCCCGCCCGAAATCACCGCCGACGCCTCGGGTTCGACCGCATAGACCTTCAGATGCGGCCATTCCTTCTTCAGCGTCTCGGCAACGCCGGTGATATGCCCGCCCGTGCCGACCCCGGTGATGATCACGTCGATCGGCGACTCGGCGAAGTCTTTCAGGATTTCCTGCGCGGTCGTGCGGGCATGGATCGCGACATTGGCCGGATTGTCGAACTGCTGCGGCATCCAGCTGCCGGGCGTCTGCGCGATCAGCTCGAGTCCGCGCTCGATCGCGCCCTTCATGCCCTTTTCGCGCGGCGTCAGGTCGAAGCTTGCGCCATAGGCGAGCATCAGGCGGCGCCGTTCGATCGACATGCTTTCGGGCATGACGAGGATCAGCTTATAGCCCTTCACCGCAGCGACCATCGCCAGGCCGACGCCGGTGTTGCCGCTGGTCGGCTCGATGATCGTCCCGCCCGGCTTGAGGTCGCCCGATGCCTCGGCTGCCTCGATCATGGCGAGCGCGATCCGGTCCTTGATCGAGCCGCCGGGGTTCGAACGTTCCGACTTGATCCACACCTCGGCACCGGGGAACAGCTTCTGCACCCGGATATGCGGGGTGTTGCCGATCGTCTCGAGGATCGTGTTGGCTTTCATCGTGCTGCCTCCATCTCAATATCTGACGCGTCTTGTCGCGTCGCGGGGGGATCGAATGTCTTGGCGTTGCGAATGCCCGGAAACAGATAGGTCCACAGGATCGTCACGACAATCGCCCCGCCGCCGCCGACCAGCACTGCGCCGACCGGCCCGAGCATTGAGGCGAGGAATCCCGATTCGGCCTCACCGAGCTCGTTCGACGCCGAAATGGTGAGCTGCGAGACGGCGCCCACCCGTCCGCGCATCTCGTCGGGCGTGTAGAGCTGGATCAGCGACTGGCGGATATAGACCGAAAACATGTCCGCCGCGCCCGCGATCACCAGCGCAATCAGGCTGAGCGGCATCGCTGTCGACAGTCCGAACATCACGGTCGCGCTGCCATAGACGAAGACGGCGCCGAGCATCTTCGGTCCGACATTGGTCTTGATCGGCCGGAACGAGAAGAACAGCGCGGTAACTGCGGCGCCGACCGCGGGCGCGCCGGCAAGCAGGCTCAAGCCCTTGGGGCCGACATGCAATATGTCATGGGCGTAGATCGGCAGCACCGCGCTGGTGCCGGCGAGGAACACGGCGAACAGATCGAGCGTGATCGTGCCGAGAATCATCTTGTTCTGGCCGACATAGGCTAGCCCGTCGGCAATCTGCCTGAGGGGGTGGGCGTCGCTGATCCTGGTGGTGCGCGGCACTGGGCCGATCAGCATGAGGCAGACAAGCGCGGCGCCGAACAGCGCAGTCGCAAGGAAATAGGCGGCCGACGGAGCGATCGAATAGGCGAAACCGCCGATGGCGGGGCCGATGATCGTGCCGACCTGCCAGGAGATCGAACTGAGTGCAATCGCAGTCGGCAGCACCTCGCGCGGCACCAGGTTCGGCGCGAGCGACGAGAAGGCAGGGCCGACAAAGGCGCGGCCGACGCCAAGCAGCACCGCGACCGAAAACAGCACCGGCAGCGTCATCCAGCCTTCATAGGTCGCCAATGCGAGAATCAGCGCGCACAGCACCTGGAGCGCGACCGTGCAGCGCGTGATCAGGCGGCGGTCGAACCGATCCGCAACCAGCCCGGTCACCGGCGTGGATATGAACAAGGGCACGAATTGCAGCAACCCGATCAGGCCGAGCTGCGCCGCGGCGCCCGCCGGCGACATGGTCGTTCGCGCGATCGTGTAGGTTTGCCAGCCGATCACGATGATCATGCCGTTCTGCGCCAGTGTCATCGCGAAGCGCGCCGCCCAATAAGCGCGGAAATTGGCGATGCGCAGCGGGTGCGGGGGAGACTCCATTACGGCTGCCTTTAGGCGCCCGATCCCGCGCGCGGCAATCTTCTTTCCTTGGGCGGCTCAAACTTCTGATGTGCCGGACGGCTGGCGAACGATTCGCGGCGCGCGCGACGGTCCCGGCCGCGCACGCCGCGCCTTCGTCACAGATATCGCACTGCTTTCACCATGCACATCAGGTTATGATAAGCGACCAGCCGGAAGTCGAAAAAGCCGTTGTCCTCCGTTCCGTCGAGCATATCGGTGATCATCGTCACCAGCGCGTTGGATACATCGTTCGCCACCTGCACGTCGGTATTCGCGTCCGGCACCTGGCCGTCTTTCAGCTTGGCCCAGATCACGTCGGTGACGCCGCTGTCGTCATACTGGATTGTCTGCACGGAGGCCTGTGCCGCGACCAGATGGTAGTCCCGGTTGAACACCGCGATAAGCACCATATGGTTGTCCTTGGCCGATCTCTTGTGATCGGTCTTGCACGAAACCAGGATGGCCCAGCTGTCGCGGCATACCGTCGCGTCGTGGAACCAGGTCTCGTAAGCATAGCCCTCCACCGTATATCCCATGGTCTTGCCGCTATTGAGGTTCCAGCCGTGGCTGGTGGAATTGTAGCTGTCGAGTGTGATCAGGCTCTCGGTATGCATGGCATCGCCAAAGGCGTTATGGTCGAAGCTTATCACCGCCATTTTGTAACTCCTGTCATGGTGAAGATCGCGCGCTCAGGCCGTGACCGAGCCGCACGCCCTGTTCATTTCCAGCGCGACCACGGCGGGGAAGTAGAGCCTCCCTCCATCATCGGTGAACTTGCGGATGTTCGCCGTGATGTTGTTGAAGGTCTGGACGAAATCATCGATGTCCTTGATCACCTTGGCCGCTTCGTAGATCGAGTCGCCCTCGGTCTCGACCGCGCCCGCCACGCCGAGCAGCGCCACCGACGCGTCGACCGTCGCGACCAGCCATTTCGGGATCGTCAACGGCCCGCTGTCTTCGAACGTCACAGCCATGTCGTTCTCGACCAACGTCCCGTCAGGGTCGAAGGTCATCGTCGCGGTGGCATGGTCGTCCTTGCTGAGTTCGCTCCCGATGATGTGGTCCATAGACAGCGTGACCACCAACTGGCCCGTGCTGTTGATGCTGGTGGTGCTTTTGTTTGGGTCTTTGCCGGGGATGTAGACCCGGTAGTCAGCGTCCTGGGTCGTGAATTTGATCGCGTCGCCGCCCTGGTCATTTCCGGCTGACACGCCGTTTTTGTCCAGGAAGGTGCTGTTGCTGAAGCCGATGGTCATGCTTCTCTCCTGCGAATGAAGCCGCGCCAATCCGTGGCACTGGCGATCGACCTTCTGGGAATCGCAACCGAAACGATCAAATTCCTATTGCGGGCTTATCCATACGCCGTTGATATGGCTGCGAAGGGCCGCGCCTGTGGTGCCTGGCCGCACTTGCATGCATTCGGGGGTGTTTTGCGATGATGCCGATCGACGTCCGCGCGCTCGAGATCTTCCGCGCCATTGCCGATACGGGATCGGCGACCCGCGCCGCCGAGCGGCTTCATACCACCCAGCCAAGCGTCACCCGCACGATCCTCGCCTTCGAGCGGGCCTGCGGGTTCAAGCTGTTCGAGCGGGGCCGCTATGGCATGGCGCTGACTGAGCCGGGACAGGTGCTGCTCGCCTCGGTCGAGCGCAACTTCGCCGGCCTGCGGACGATCCAGCGCACCATCCGCGAACTGAAGGCCGGCCTCCACGGCGCACTCACCGCCGCCGCGATCCCCGTGCTTGCCGAGGGCGAGTTCGGGGCGCTGGTCGGCGCCTTCATGAGGGAGCATGCTCAGGTGCGCGCTGACCTGCGGGTCTCGGCGCCCGATCTCGTGCTCAAGGATATCGTCACCGGAGAAGTCGATTTCGGCGCGGTGATCGGGCCGGCGCCGCCCGGGATCGATCTCGCGACGCTGCCGATCGGCCGCCGGACGATGGGTGTCGCGGTCGCGCCCGGTCATCGCCTCGCCGATCGTCGGAGCATCCATTTCCGCGAGCTTGACGGGCTCCCCTTCGTGCTCACGGTCCGCTCGCACAACAGCAGCGTCGCGGTCGAAGCAATGATGAGCGAGTTCCGTGTCCAGCCTTCGATCATCCATGAGGCTGGAACGCAGCGCACCGCCGCCGAGCTCGTCCGCAACAGCGGTGCGATCGGCTTTCTCGATTATGAGATCATCGCCACGCTGCCGCCCGGCTCGATCACCGCGATCGCGCTGGAGCCGGAAGTCGCGTGGCCGATCAACCTGCTCTACCGCCGCGATCGCAAGCCCTCACCGGTGTTCGCTGCCTTTCTCGGATGGTTGGGGAGCAGGGCGTCCATCGCATGATATCAGGCCCGCCCGGCAGCCGCCTTCCCGCACAAGGCGGGGTCATCACATCGCAATATGCAGGCGCAAGCGCGGTTGCCCGCAACGCTGGCTCTTGCTGATGCGTTGGGCGATTGATGTGAACCGGGAAAGGCGCCTATAGGCGCGCTTCCTCCCCTACGGAAACGAGGTTTCCCTCACGTGGCCAAAGCCCCCGCTTCTCGCAAAAGCGAGCCCCTGACGCCCAACCGCGAGCGTCCCGACGAACCCACGCCCTACAAGGCCTCCCAGGCCGAATTGCTCGATTTCTACAAGCAGATGCTCCTGATCCGCCGGTTCGAGGAGAAGGCCGGCCAGCTTTACGGCCTCGGCCTGATCGGCGGCTTCTGCCATCTCTATATCGGCCAGGAAGCGGTCGCCGTCGGCTTGCAGTCCGCGCTGACAGAGATTGACAGCGTGATCACCGGCTATCGCGATCATGGCCATATGCTGTTGTGCGGCATTCCCCCGCAGGACGTGATGGCCGAGCTGACCGGGCGCCAGGCGGGCATCTCGAAGGGCAAGGGCGGCTCGATGCACATGTTCAGCATCAAGCATAAATTCTATGGCGGACATGGCATCGTCGGCGCGCAGGTGTCGCTCGGCACCGGGCTCGGCTTCAGCCACAAATACAAGAAGGACGGCGGCGTGTGCCTCGCGTATTTCGGCGACGGTGCGGCCAATCAGGGCCAGGTCTATGAGAGCTTCAACATGGCCGAGCTGTGGAAGCTGCCGGTCATCTACGTCATCGAGAACAACCAGTATGCGATGGGCACGAGCGTCAACCGCTCGTCGGCCGAGGACCAGCTCTACAAGCGTGGCGAGAGCTTCCGCATCCCCGGCATCCAGGTCGACGGCATGGATGTGCTAGCCTGCCGCGGCGCTGCTGAAGAGGCGTTGGCCTGGGTCCGCGCGGGCAAGGGGCCGATCATCCTCGAGATGAAGACCTATCGCTATCGCGGCCATTCGATGTCCGATCCCGCCAAATATCGGAGCCGGGAGGAAGTCCAGTCGGTCCGCGACAAGTCCGATCCGATCGATCACGTCAGGAAGCTGCTCGAGGAGCAGGGCGTGAAGGAGGACGAGTTCAAGAAGGTCGATCAGGAGATCAGGAAGATCGTGAACGAAGCCGCCGATTTCGCCGAGCAGACGCCCGAGCCCGAGCCAGCCGAGCTCTATACCGACGTGCTGGTGGAGTCCTATTGATGGCGATCGAGATCAAGATGCCCGCGCTTTCCCCGACGATGGAAGAAGGCACGCTGGCCAAATGGCTGGTCAAGGAAGGCGACACCGTCAAGTCGGGCGACATCATGGCCGAGATCGAGACCGACAAGGCGACGATGGAATTCGAGGCAGTCGATGAAGGCACGATCGGGAAGATCCTGGTCGCCGAGGGCACTGACGGCGTGAAGGTCGGCACCGTCATCGCGACGCTGAATGCTGACGGCGAAGCCCCAGCTGTCGCCGCGCCGGCTGCCCCCGCGGCGAAAGAGGAAAGGCAAGCGGCTGCCGCCGAGACGCCGCCTGACCAGAAGGATGAGGCCGCGCCGACGCCCCATCTCGTGGAGACGGGCGCGCGCCAGATGTACGAGGCAGCGAAACACGATGCGGAGGTCAGGGATCCGGCGATTCCGGCCGGCACCGAGATGGCCAAGATGACGCTGCGCGAGGCGCTGCGCGACGCGATGGCCGAGGAGATGCGCAGGGACGACCGCGTCTTCGTGATGGGCGAGGAAGTCGCGCAATATCAGGGCGCCTATAAGGTCACCCAGGGGCTGCTCGACGAGTTCGGCGACACGCGCGTCATCGATACGCCGATCACTGAATATGGCTTCGCCGGGGTCGGCACTGGCGCGGCGATGGGGGGCTTGCGCCCGATCGTCGAGTTCATGACCTTCAATTTCGCGATGCAGGCGATCGACCACATCGTCAATTCGGCGGCCAAGACCAATTACATGTCGGGCGGGCAGATGCGCTGCCCGATCGTGTTCCGGGGCCCCAATGGCGCTGCGAGCCGGGTCGGTGCGCAGCACAGCCAGAATTACGCGGCCTGGTATGCGAGCGTCCCCGGCCTGATCGTGATGGCGCCTTATGATGCGGCCGATGCCAAGGGCCTGCTCAAGGCGGCGATCCGCACTGAGGATCCGGTCGTCTTCCTCGAGAATGAACTGCTTTACGGACGGACCTTCGAAGTGCCGGTGCTTGACGATTATGTCCTGCCGATCGGCAAGGCGCGGGTGATGCGCGAGGGCAAGGATGTGACTCTGGTCAGCTATTCGATCGGCGTCGGTCTCGCGCTCGAAGCGGCCGACGAGCTGGCCGGGCAGGGGATCGACGCCGAGGTGATCGACCTGCGCACGCTACGGCCGCTCGACAAGGAGACGGTGCTCAAGAGCCTGAAGAAGACCAATCGCATGGTCGTGATCGAGGAGGGCTGGCCGAGCTGCTCGATCAGTTCCGAGATCGTCACGATCGCGATGGAGGAGGGGTTCGACGATCTCGACGCGCCCGTGCTGCGGGTCAACAACGAGGACGTGCCGATGCCCTACGCGGCCAATCTCGAAAAGCTCGCACTGGTCAATGCGGACAAGATCATCGCAGCGGTGAAGAAGGTGACGTACCGGTAGGGCTGGCCTGCGAGGGTGGCGAAGTCAGCACTTCGCCACCCTATCATTGGCCGTGTTGCGGAGCAGCTCCTGCGATGCGAACAGTGCCTCGTTTAGCAGACTGTTGAAGAAGTCTCTGGTGCGAGCGGGTTGATCATGATTCACTGCCTCGGCTGGAGGGTCGGATGCGCGGATCAGACGAGGGCACGGGAGCGCTTTTCTCCTACGTCGATATTGAGTTGCGGATACGGAGAGATCATCCGCTTCGTCAGATTCGAGAGATAGCCAACGCGGCGTTGGTGGCGCTGCATGAGGACTTTGAAGCGCTTTATTGTAAGCGCGAAATCACCCCCACATTCCAGAACTGATGGGTATCGGCGATAGCATGTCCGCAGGGTAG